>JANYCH010000204.1 GCA_025360395.1 Cytophagales bacterium
CACCATTTGTATTAATGACGCGAATGCAACAGCTACTATAAAAAATGCGATCAAAGATGTTTCTTATGAAGCTACATTTAACAATGCAAAGCTGCCAGCTTTGACAGGTACTGGTTCTGACCTTGTGTTTAACATTCCTACCTCTACTTTGACCAAAGGAAGTTATATCGTAACATTTACAGCTACAGTAAAGGCATGTGGTCCAGTGGCACTTGACAGTACGGCCACCATTATAATAAACGACAACAAATCATCTAAAGACCTTCTTGTTAAAGGAAGTGATATATGTGTGAATGATGTAAACGGAACAGCCACAATTATTTCGGCTATTGAAGGTGTTTCTTACCAGGCATCTATCAATGGTCAACAATTGCCTGAAATATTAACCGGAAGCGGAGCAGATTTAACCTTCACGATACCCGTTGCTAAAATTAACATGGGAGCTAATACTGTTTCTTTTGTAGCAACCATTGCCGGATGCACCCCGGTTGATTTAACTAACAAGGCAACAATTAATCGTAATGATAATACTACGTCCAAAGATTTATCTGTAAGGGGCAGTACGGTTTGTGCCAATGATCCAAATGCAACTGCTACAATCCTATCTGCAAAAGATGGTATAACTTATCAGGCATTTCTTGGAAGCAAAGCTGTAAGTGATAAATTAGTTGCAAATGGGTCAGACCTTGTTTTAAGTATTTTAACGAGCCAGTTGGCTTCAGGACCCAATGTGATAACCTTCCAGGCTACAGTGGCAGGTTGTGCTCCTGTTGATCTTGATTCAAATGCGATTGTGCTTGTTCTGGGAGAACGTTATGCTATATCTGGTTCAAGTTTGCGTTGTTTCTATACAACGGGAGAATATAGCATATCACCTGTCCCTGGAATATCTTCTTATAAATGGACTGTACCAGCAGGGGCGAAAATAACTTCTGATTCGACAGGGAATAAAATCACAGTTGCCTTCGGTGAGACTTCCGGCAAAATAACTGTAACGCCAATTGGAAGTATCGGAGCATGTGATGGAATAAGCAGTGAATTGCCCGTTAGTGTAGAACCACCTTATAATGACACATTAACAATTTTAGGCAAGGAAATGGTTTGTGTTAAAAGTGGGGATATACTTCAGGTTGATACTATAGGCGTAAAAGGTGTTGATTACATCGTTTGGACCATGTCAAACGGTATTCAAATCAATGATACGATCAATAAATTATCTGTTTTCAGGAAATTTGACGTATCGTATATTCAGACAGGTATGCAAACTGTCACTGCTAAACCTCATATCAGATGTTCTGATAGTTTTGGAGTACCAGACACTTTAAATGTAAAAGTATTGGCTTACCCGATTGCTAACGCCGGTGAGTATCCGGAAGTTGAAAATGACCTTACAACTCCTGTTAACTTAAATGGTACAGGTTCAAGTATAAACGGTATTGCCCCTAATGATTCACTTACATATAAATGGTACTCCAATGATAAGGAGGTACAGATAATAAATCAGGAAACATTAAATTCAGCAAGTTTTGTTCCAGTTAAAGAAGAAACAATTGTTTACCTGAGGGTCACCAACAGAAATATGTGTCCTGCTTCTGACAGTGCGAAAATCAAGGTTGTGTTGTCTATACAAATCCCGAATATTTTCACACCAAACGGCGATGGGGTACATGATAGATGGGAGATTAAAAACCTTCACAGGTTATACCCAAATTGCACAGTGGAAGTATTTAATAAATGGGGTAATTACATTTACAAAAGTAATGGATATTCTGAACCGTGGGATGGTACAAGAAATGGGGAAGACCTCCCAGTTGCAACTTATTATTATGTAGTAGATTATAAAGATGGTTCCAAACCCAAGCCCGGTTCCGTTACAATAATCAGATAAAAAAAGGGCTTATACCGTGTTTTCAGCTTCTTTTAAAATTCAGCGTCACATATTATTCCTGGGTGTATAAAGGCAATATTTATTTTTGTAATATTTTGACAACAAAAATTTTAAAAGTTCTTTTTTGTTTAATTGCTTTTGTGCTAATATTTGATTGTCAAAAGGGTAAAATCCTTGTAAATAATGCGAAAGAGACAGCCAGTGAAGCAGGGGGTCCGGAAATATTATTTCTAAGCCTGAAGTGTATTAAAGGTAAATCGGGTCCAGACACTTGCATTTTAACAAATACCAATTTTGTTCCTGGGAAATTAAAGAAAATTTTAAACGAGGGTGATAATAAAGAAAGCCATGATGGTTCTTTTGTTTGCATTTTTAAAGATGATAAGCAACAGGAAGTTTCCAGGCTCGTGGTTGAAAACCCTTTTCATAAAAAAGTTGAAAGCTTTAATGAGAACGGTAAAATTGAGTCGAACGAGATATTTAATCCTGGAGGGGAAATTTTCCTACGAATTCAATACGATAGCCGGATGAAATGGCTGGAAATCTGGGATTACAAATATTCGAGCATGTTGCCTGTGGCTTCTTTTATAATTACAAAAATATGAGACTGATTTTAACAAAAATTGCCTGCCTTTTAGCCTTAACAATTCATTCTTTTGCACAGGTATTTCCAGTGGAAAAAATTTACTACTCAGGAGACAAAAGCAAACGGATTAATCTTGTCATTTTAGGAGATGGCTATACATTATCGCAGCAAAGCCAATTTTTACTAGATGCAAACAACATCACCAATAAATTGTTTAGCACTTCTCCTTATAAGGAATATAAAAAGTATTTCAACGTTTATGCTATAAAGGTGGTATCTGTAGAAAGTGGTGCCAGCCACAATGGGACATCTACTGATAATCAATGTGGTTCGCAACCTGTAATAACTGTTAATAATTATTTTGGTAGCTCGTTTGATGGAGGTGGCTCCTCAGTTCACAGGTTATTAGTAATAAGTAGTTATAATAAGGTATACAACGTACTTGCTGCCAATTTTCCTGAATATGATCAGGCTTTAGTGATAACAAATACGGATTATTATGGAGGTTCAGGAGGAACCTTTGCTGTAACGTCACTCGGAACTAGTGCAAGTGAAGTTGCAATTCATGAAATCGGGCACAGTTTCGCTTATCTGGCAGATGAATATTGGGCAGGAGATGCATATCAAACAAATGCTAAAGCAAATATGACCAGTGATAACAATCCTATGACGATCAAGTGGAAGTCTTGGCTTAATACAGCCGGAATTGGAATTTATCAACACAATGATGGGCCAGGATGGTACAAACCTTCAAATGGTACATGTAAAATGGAATTTTTGGGAGTTCCTTTTTGCTCCGTTTGCCGCGAAACTCACATTGAAAAATTTCATTCGATCGTCAACCCTATTGATAGTTTTATTCCGTCAAATACTTCTTCCCTAACTGGTGATATACTAAATTTTCAGATTAACCTGATACTTCCTGAACCAAATACCATGAGTGGGAAATGGCTTTTAAATAATAACATTGTTAAAAAGAATATAGCAACCTATCAACTTAGAAACACAGATTTATTCACAGGAACCAACGTTCTCGAATATCGGGTCACAGATACAACTGCTTTAAGCAAGAGTTCTACACACCTTAGTTCTCATTTGTATTCGGTCAAATGGAATATTCAAAAATCTGTAGTCAACGGTTTTGATGTCAAACCATTACTATCACAATCTTCAATAAGGGTATATCCTAACCCCTCTTCAGGTAGTACATGGGTAGAATTTTATATTGAAGAAAAAGGGAATGTAAACATTGTGCTGACTGATCTGACAGGCAAAACGGTATTCTCAAACAGAAGTTCTAAATCCCCGGGAAATCACATTATAAACATTCCTGGAGAAGGAATCCAAGCGGGATTATACAATCTCAGATATGAGATAAATGGTTCTGTAATGTTGAATGAAAGGTTGGTTATAGAATAAGTTTGCTGCATTAATCCTGTAGTAAAACGATCTTAATGGTAGGAATAACAAGCTAACAATATTAAATCTTCCTCTTAAACTCAAAGTTCTTACCGAGATAAACACGTTTTACATGTTCGTCATTTGCAAGTTCTTCGGCTGTGCCTGATTTAAAGATTTTCCCTTCAACCAGAATATATGCTCTGTCTGTAATAGACAATGTTTCGGTCACATTATGATCTGTAATCAGAATACCAATGTTTTTTTCTTTCAGTTTGGCCACAATTCCCTGAATTTCTTCCACAGCAATAGGGTCAACACCTGCAAATGGCTCATCGAGTAAAACAAACTTAGGATCTACAGATAAAGCTCTGGCTATCTCAGTTCTTCTGCGCTCTCCACCCGAAAGTACTTTGCCTAAGTTTTTACGTACATGTTTTAAACTGAATTCTTCCAGAAGGCTTTCCATTTTTTCAATTCTGGCGCTCTTTTTCATATCTGTCATTTCCAATACAGCCAGAATATTTTCTTCAACAGTCAGAGTCCTGAAAACTGATGCCTCCTGGGCAAGGTACCCAATCCCGATTTGTGCCCTTTTGTACATCGGCAAGTCGGTAATTTTCTCATCATCAAGAAAAATTTCCCCCTGATTTGGTTTAATCAAACCTACTGTCATATAAAATGTTGTCGTTTTGCCTGCTCCGTTTGGACCAAGTAAACCGACTATTTCACCTTGCTTTACATTAACTGAAACGTTGTTGACTACAGTTCTTGCTTTGTATTTTTTATAAAGGTTTTCCGAACGCAAAACCATTCTCTTTGGGGCTTCTGACATGAAATCAAAATGTTTACCTCAAAGCTACAAGAAAAACATAATAGTGGCGATCAAACTTTTTATACTAAATTAAGGTTAACTAAATGTTAAACAACGATTTTAAGTTAATCCAGATCAAAATCGTATTTCGTAAATCTCTAAATTGTAAATCATAGTTCATGCTCGGTTACCGTTTCGGAAAATTAATTGACAAAGGAAAAGATGAAACTCCTTTTGAAAAGCTTTTCAAGATATTCAGCGAACTGCTTACTATTACAGGTGGAGATGTAGCCGAATCGCTTCAATGGTTAACTGATGTAGACCGCCAACATGGCGTTACTGATGATAATTATACGATGGCCGATTTTATCCAGGAGCTTAAAGACCGTGGGTATTTAAAAGAACAAGGCGATGAAGGTGGGATGATCATAACTCCAAAAACCGAACAACACATACGCAAAAGTGCATTAGAGCAAATATTCGGAAAACTAAAAAAAACCGGACAGGGAAACCATAAAACTCCTTTTACCGGTGTAGGTGATGAGCCAAATTCTGATCTTAAACAATACAATTATGGTGATAGCCTGGATCAGCTGGCTATGTCAGAAAGTATCCAGAATGCACAGATAAACCATGGAATAGAATCTTTTATCCTCACTGAGCAGGATTTACAAATTAGGGAAACCGAACATAAAACAGGCAATGCCACTGTTTTGATGATTGATATTTCACATTCTATGATTTTGTATGGTGAAGACAGGATTACCCCAGCCAAAAAAGTCGCCATGGCTTTGGCAGAATTGATCACGACTAAATACCCTAAAGACAGTCTAGATGTTATAGTTTTCGGGAATGATGCCTGGCCTATCCAGATCCGGGATTTACCATATCTTCAGGTTGGCCCATATCACACGAATACAATAGCTGGTTTAGAATTGGCAATGGACATTCTTCGCAGGAAGAAGAATAAAAACAAACAGATTTTCATGATCACAGATGGTAAACCCACCTGCATGAAAATTGATGGCAAATATTATAAAAACAGTTTTGGACTCGATAGAAAGATTTTGAATGAAACTTACAATCTTGCTGCTTACTGCAGAAAACTAAAGATCCCAATTACCACATTTATGATTGCCACTGACGAATATTTAAAAGAATTTGTTCAGGAGTTTACCAAAATTAACCAGGGCAAGGCTTATTATACCGGATTGAAGGGTTTAGGTGATTTGCTTTTTGAGGATTACGAAAAAAACAGAAAGAAAAATTTTTAATTTTCAGTTGCCCAAAGAATTACAAAAGTTATAACCAGCATATTGTCAAAAAAAGTAAGGATTGTCGGTAGGACCAGGCTGTCTTCGAGTTTATAAGACAGTACATACAGCGAGCTGAGACAAACAATCCCGTAAATAAGCATAAGATCATAAAGGCTGTCAAATGGTATCAAAACCAATTTGCCAACCTGTATAGTTTTCATTATGCTAAAAATGGGTGTGCTTGTAAATAGGGCTTCACCGCTCTTTACAGCGAATATTTTATTGTTTATTTTAGAGGGATATAATTCAAGTTTTCTTCCTTGGTCCAAAAAAACCGCCACTGAACCCTGGCTGTTCGGAGGAACTTCTGATGGTTTAAAACTTGCATAAACTTTCTGATAAGATTCTTTGGTGGGCAAATAATGATCAGAAAATATAAGTCCTGCAAAAAAGAGGCTCACTATAGAAAGCACTTTCATTTTCCAGTTGAAAGAAGAATTCCTGCGTATGGCAAACTCCTGCTTTTGTAACTTCTGGTCTAATGTTTCTTTGGTACCCTTCCTGTATTTTCTTTTGTCAGTTTGAGGTTCCGTGTTAGATGCAGGTTGATTATAAAAACCTTCCTTTTTTAAAAAATGCTGATCATAGATCCATTTCGTATTTGGATCGCTTAATATCTCATAAGCCTCATTAAGTTCTACAATTATCTGATGTGCATCTTCACTGGGATTAATGTCTGGGTGATACCTTGAAACCATCCTTCGGTAAGACCTTTTTACTTCCTCCTGACCTGCTAGATGGGAAACCCGTAATATTTTATAGTAATCTTTCAGATTTGTGTTTTACCTACAAATTACAAAATGTCCCTCAATTCTCAAAAAATTATACCAAACCAAGGCTTAAGGCTCCGGCAACCATAAACCATTTACAAAAAAGGCTCAACTGTGAATAGTCTTTCTGCTTGTCAGCCCAGAAAAGTTTAAAAGCCAGGTAAAATAAAGGTGTGAGCAATAAGTAATTAACAATGGTGTTTAAACTCTGAAAACTTTGAAAATGACGAATGAACAGTATAGCAAACAGCACCAAAATACCGAAAAGGAATATTTTAGTTTTTCGAACACCAAAAAGTATAGGCAATGTTTTGCATCCGTAAGTCGCATCACCTTTCGTGTCTTCGATGTCCTTAATCACTTCTCTTAATAGACTGATAAAAAATGCGAACAAAGAATAAATGTATATGAGCCTGTCATTTTCCCTGTAATACAAACTGATTATCCAGATAGTAGCAGCTGTAAGTAGAGATACAATTATATTACCTATTAAGGGAGTGCGTTTCAGGTAATTAGAATATAACCATAACAAAAATGCACAAGCGACGAAATATAGTGCCACCCTCCAGCTTAATAGAAAACCCAAACCAATGGCTGAAAAATTGAAAAGTGAGTGAATAAGCAGAGCTTGTCTCCTAGATATAAGTTTTCCAATTACTATTCTTTCCGGTTTGTTCACAAGGTCAATCTTTATATCATAGTAATCATTGATGATATAACCCGCAGCAGCAATAAATAATGTACCAAATGAAAGTATAAGAAATGCAGGTGATGGTATGAGATAGAAAGCACCAGTTTCCCTGTTTTTCACAATAAATGCGAACACGATAAATTGTGTCAGAAAAACCAAAATAAGATTTGGCCATCTTACTAATTTAAGAAGCGCCATAAGATATGTCTTAAAATAATGGCGGTGAAAATTCATTTAATATTGATAATCAGCATATTTGAACTATTCCAATAAAGACATATTATTTTAACAACAAGTTAAATAAAATTTGTGTTCGGTCATTATAAAAACTTTAAATATGGTTTTTGATCCGTTCTAATTTATATATTCACGGAAAATTAACATTTTAGATATGGCTAAGAAATTCCTTTTTAATCCTGTTATCGGAAGTTATGGTTTGTTGAACAAGTCGTTCAATGCTTTAAAAACCCAAGGCAATGCAACACTTTTATTTTTTAAAGAATATCTTGAAGATGATGACATTAAAGTTCTGCTAAGTGTCAAAGAAACAGAATTTGAATCTCTGGAAATAGAAATTTTTGATTTAACGTTTTTGATACAAATGGAAATAGAGTTAGCACCTGAATTCAATACTTTTAAAAAGGGCTTTCTAAGAACATATTTTGCTCCGGCTTATGGCGAACTTGAAGAGATAGGGATAAATTATAAATTTGACCATGATGGAAGGATCTTCAAATGGGAAAATGATTCTGTAATCCCGGATTATACTGAAATGTCTGCTTTTGTTTTGGATTTTATTGATCTTTTGATCAAACACATAACTGATACAAAGTACGTTACTATCCCAAATCAGACCTTTGAAGGCTAAGCAAGTGCCCAAAGTCTGGAAAATATTGGGAATATGCGTTTTAGTTTACGGAACTATAATGATTTTCCTTTGCATAATCTGGTACAAGGGAATTTTCAAAGGCAGTTTTACCTTTTTTGACGATTCGCAGGAATGGTTACAAATGGACAAAGCAGGTCATTTTTTTGCTTCATTTCATGTCAGCAGATGGTTAATACAAATCCTTACCTGGCAGAAAGTTGACTACAAAAGTGCTGTTAAAATAGGGGTCTGGGGCGGCATGATTTTTGTGACCCCAATAGAGGTTTTGGATGGTTTTTCACAGGCTTATGGCTTTTCCTGGACTGATGTATTGGCAAATCTATGTGGTTGTTTGTTTTTGCTGATCCAGTTATCACTTTTCAACAAGATGCGTTTTTTGCCAAAATTTTCATTTTACTTAAGTCCTTTTGCAGCCATCCGAAAGGAAATGCTGGGAAATTTCCTGCTTTCAAACATTGTGAAAGATTATAACGGCCAAACATACTGGTTAAGTTTTAGTCCTAACATGTTTTTGAAAAAAAGGCTGTTTCCGGAGTGGTTGCTCATATCAGTCGGATATGGAGTTGACAATGTTCTTGGCGGTCATGATAATATCTGGCAAAAGGACCAGCTTATTTTTGATTACAGTCATTTGCAACGAACCAGACAGGTTTATTTTTCCTTTGATATCACACTTCAGCATTTAAAGTTTGAAAACAGGGTGATGAAATTTGTCAGGCTTGCCTTTTCTTGTTTAAAAATGCCTTTCCCGTCTATTGTTTTTAGCCAGGAAAAGGGGTTTTACATATCATATTTGGGATTTTAATCATAACATAATGCGCTGTAAACTGGTATATTATTATTTAGTGATTTAAACAATAACACATTAAAAATAATTTTTATAAGATAATCATATTATTACTTTTACAACAGAAAATAGAAAACCTACAATAATGTATAATGGTATTGAAATAGACAAAAGTCTGCTGAACGATTTTACTCAGGCATATTCACGTGAATGGTTGGAAACCAACGGAATAGGAGGCTACGCAAGTAGCACTTTAAGTGGGGCCAATTCAAGAAAATACCATGGTGTACTCGTTGCGGCACAACATCCGCCAGTGGGCAGGGTTGTCCTTCTTTCTAAGCTTGTTGAAACCATCATAACTGAAACAGCAGCCTACGAACTGGATTGCAATAAATTTGAGGAGAAAGTTCATCCTTCTGGCTTCCAATATCTTACAGAGTTTAAAAAAGGATTATTTACTGAATTTTTATATACTACAGGGAATGTTAAAATTTCCAAAACCATTTTTATGCCTCATGGCGAAAACACTACCATTATCAGGTATGAAGTAAAAGAGGCAACTGGGGAGTTTACCCTAAAATTAAAACCATTTGTTTCATTTAAAGATTATCATTCCATCAAAAAACAAGACGATGGAATCAACCCGACTTTTTCTTTTAAAGAAAACCAGTTAAAAGTTAGTCCGTATTTCAATATGCCTGAGTTGTACATTCTTGTACCACACAGTATTTTTATTCCTCAGCCAGATTGGTATAAGGGATATGTATACCAGGGTGAAATTGACCGCGGAATGGACGGCCATGAAGATTTATTTACCCACGGTGAATTTTTCTCACGTCTTAATAAAGGTGATGTGTTTTCTGTTGTTATTTCAACACAGGATACATTAAAGAAAGATGCTGAGAAACTTTACAAATCTGAAATAAAGAGAAGAGAAGCGCTTATTTCTAAATTGAAGGTTAAGGATGAATTTGCATCCACTTTGGCACTTGCCGCAGATCAATTTGTTGTAAAAAGAGGAACCGATCAAAAAACCGTTTTAGCAGGATACCATTGGTTTTCTGATTGGGGAAGAGATACTATGATTGCTTTGCCAGGTTTGTGCCTTTCGACAGAAAGATATGACGAAGCCAAACAAATATTGAGGGCCTTCAGCAAATACATAAGCGAGGGAATGATTCCAAACCGTTTCCCGGATGTGGGAGAAGAACCGGAATACAACACCGTTGATGCAACCTTGTGGTACTTCGTCGCTTCTTATCAGTACTATAAGAGAACAGAAGACAAAGAATTTATTGTCAAGGAAATGTTCCCTTTGTTTGTTAGCATAATTGAATGGCATTTTAAAGGAACGAGGTTTGGAATCAAGGTAGATACTGATGGTTTGTTATGTGCCGGTGAAACGGGCTCACAATTGACCTGGATGGATGCCAAAGTAGGCGATTGGGTTGTTACCCCAAGAGAAGGGAAACCCGTCGAGATCAATGCCCTCTGGTATAATTCCCTGATGATCATGCAGGAGTTTGCAAAACTTGCAGGGAAAGACGATAAATTTTATAAAGAAAAAGCTGCACTAACATTAAAATCTTTTAATAAAGAGTTTTTAAATGAAATTTCAGGCACTTTATATGATGTCGTAAGAGGATTGTACAAAGACAGTAGTGCTAGACCAAACCAGGTTTTTGTTTTATCACTTCCGTTTGAAATGGTAAACAAGAAAATAGGAAAAGCTATTCTGAAAGAAGTTGAAGAGTTATTGTTGACACCCGTTGGACTCAGGAGCCTCTCTCCTAAAAATTACCACTACAAAGGCTATTATGCCGGTGATTGGGTTGCCCGTGACGGCGCATATCACCAGGGGACTGTATGGTCGTGGTTATTGGGTCCCTATATGAGTGCAAAAATTAAAATTGAAGGCGACAGTGGAAAAGAGCAGGTCCGTAAATTCCTTAAAACATTTGAACAGCATTTGAAAGAAGGAGGAATTGGAACTGTTTCTGAAATATTTGACGGGGAAGCTCCTTTTTATCCTAAAGGGTGTATTGCCCAGGCCTGGGGAGTCTCAGAAGTATTAAGGGTTTATTTAGATGAATTGAATTAGTATTAAAAACACTTCTTATCCAATCACGCTAAACTCCCTTCATTTCAGTTATTCACATTGTTATTCATGTTGTAATTTTAATTATTATTTGTATTTTTGCACCGTAGTTTTACTACATCCCCCCTTTGGTGAGAAATCCTTAGGTTAAGCCTGCGAAAGCGGGCTTTTATTATTTATAGGCATGCTGAGAGTTATTTTTTATGTGGATGGTTTTAATTTCTATTTTGGCCTAAAAAGCAAAAAGTGGCGCAAATATTATTGGCTCGACCTTGTCGAGTTTTCTTTATCATTTTTAAAACAAGAACAAGAGTTAGTTGAAGTGAACTATTTTTCTGCTGTGCAACATGATAAAGGGAAGCACGATAGGCAGGATTTATTCTTTTCAGCTAATAAATTAAATCCAAAGTTTAATTTATACCTGGGTAAGTTTTTACAGAAGAATTCCATTTGCAAAAGCTGTAATAAAACCATTCGGTCATTTGAAGAAAAGCAAACTGATGTTCATATTGCTACAAAAATGTTAAGAGACGTAGTTTTGAACCGTTGCGATATAAGTGTTCTTATTTCTGCAGATAGTGATTTGACTCCCCCAATAGATGCTATTAGGGAATTGAAGCCGGATCATAAAATTTTTGTTTATTTTCCTCCTGACCGATTTTCATTTGATCTAAAAAACAAGGCAAATAATGTCCTTCATCTTGAACGGTTTGAGCAAAGGTTCAAAAAATCAATGCTTCCTGATTCAATTCTATTAGCAAATGGATATGTTTTAAAAGCACCAGATAAATGGAAATGAAAAACCCGAAAAGATATACAGTTACTGCTGCACTCATTTATGCCAATGGTCCCATCCATATCGGCCATTTGGCAGGTTGTTATTTACCTGCTGATATTTATGTGCGATACCTGCGATCTACTCAAAAAGACGTAGTTTTTGTCAGCGGTACTGATGAACACGGTGTCCCTATCACAATCAAAGCTAAGAAGGAAGGTATTACACCCCAACAGGTCGTAGATAAATATTACGTTCAGATCAAAGATTCATTTGAACAGTTTGGGATTTCTTTCGATATCTATTCAAGAACTAGTAAAAAAGAACACCATGATCTTTCGCAAGAATTTTTCAAAAACCTGTATGATAAAGGTGTTTTCAATGAAGAAATAACAGAACAATATTTTGATGAAACTGCCAACCAGTTTCTGGCAGACCGATACATCATGGGTACTTGCCCAAATTGTGGCAATGAAAATGCATACGGCGATCAGTGTGAGAAATGTGGCAGTACGCTAAGCCCCACTGAACTCATCAACCCACGGTCTACTTTGAGCGGTGCTAAACCAGTAATGCGCAAAACAAAAAACTGGTATTTGCCGCTTGATAAAATGCAGCCCCGGATAGAAGCATTTGTAAATTCTCATCCAGAATGGAAACCCAATGTGGCAGGGCAATGTCAAAGCTGGCTAAAACAGGGTTTACAGCCAAGAGCCATGACCAGGGACCTGGATTGGGGGGTGAAGGTGCCTTTAGCTGACGCAGAGGGCAAAGTGCTTTATGTCTGGTTCGATGCACCTATTGGATATATTACATTTACTAAAGAGTTTTTTTCAGGAACTTCCAACCTATCAAATCCGGCAATTCTACGCCAACCAACAACTGACAACCCACAACTCACAACTCACAACTGGGAACCTTATTGGAAGGATAAAGAAACCAAGTTAGTCCACTTCATTGGGAAAGACAATATCGTTTTTCATTGTATCATTTTCCCAGCCATGCTAATGGCAGAAGGATCTTATATTCTACCTGATAACGTTCCTGCAAATGAGTTCATGAACCTTGAAGGCGACAAAATCTCTACTTCAAGAAATTGGGCAGTTTGGTTGCATGAATACCTTTTGGAATTCCCTGATAAACAGGACGTTTTGCGTTATGCGCTTTGCTCTAATTCACCAGAAACGAAAGACAATGATTTTACCTGGAAAGATTTTCAGGCGAGGAATAACAGTGAACTGGTTGCCATACTAGGAAATTTTGTGAACAGGGCTTTGGTTTTAACCCAAAAGTATTTTGATGGCAAAGTACCGGCAAGGATACATTTAACAGATTATGATAAACAGGTTTTGGACGAACTTGAAAAATTCCCAGCCAAAATTGCTTCATCACTTGAACTTTACAGGTTTCGGGAAGCTCAGGCCGAAATGATGAACCTTGCCCGTTTGGGAAACAAATATCTTGCAGATACAGAGCCCTGGAAACTTGCTAAAACAGACATGGGCGGAGTAGGTTCTATACTCAATATATCTCTTCAGATAACTGCAACACTGGCAATAGTAATGGAACCATTTTTACCTTTTACAGCCAAAAGGCTTAATTCTTTCCTCAACCTGGAAACAGCTTTATGGTCACAAGCGGGAAAACAAGATCTGCTTAAAACAGAACATCAACTGGCAACACCTGAATTGCTTTTCGAGAAAATTGAAGACGAACTCATTGAAAAACAAGTATTAAAGCTTGCAGAATCTAAAAAACAAAACCAATTGGAAAACGCAGTGGTACAACCTCTAAAAGAGAACATAGCTTTTGATGATTTTCAAAAAATGGACATCAGGGTTGCGACTATATTAGAAGCAGAAAGAGTTCCGAAAACTGATAAACTTCTGAAACTTAAACTTGA
>JANYCH010000205.1 GCA_025360395.1 Cytophagales bacterium
ACGACAAAACTCAACAAAAAAGCGGATGTTGAAAAACATTCAACTCCGCTTTTGTACTTTTTTTAGAATAAAATCAAAACTGATCTTATTTCTCGGATGTCAGTAATCAATAATTTCAAATTATTTTCAAATTCTCGGTCATGGAGATCTAAAGTGTCCATGCGGATGTTATTAGGAAGCTAAAAAAAACCTGCAGAGGTATATGGCACTATCAATCGGCAGAATGAAATATTAGCAGTAGAGATTGCAAAAAATATATTATTCTTCCTCCTTAATTTCTAAACTCCTAGATAAAAATAACGCTTACAATTTAATTTTGTAAGCGTTATATATTTCAATTTATAAATCAGTTATTACCAGGGAGATCTTTTCCTGCTGGTAGATTTAGCTGCGGTGCCAAACAACATACCAAATACTCCCCTCACAAGTTGCTTGCCAACTTCTTTGGTGATGGGGGAAGACAATACCTGTTCCAGAGTAGATTTTTCATGCCTTCCTGAATTGGATGCCTGTTCAGTCTTTTGCTGCACCTTTGCTTCTTCAACTGCCGCTTTTTCTTCCTGGGCCTGGGCAAGTTTTTTATTTAAAATCTCATAAGCACTTTCTGGATTTACAGCGTCTTTATATTTTGAATACAAGCCAGAGCTTTGTGCCACTTCCATGTATTGCTGGTCAGGCATCGGTCCCATAAATGCCCTTGGCGGACATAGATGTGTTGCCGCTACTTCTGTTGGGATACCTTTTTCATTCAATACAGTTACCAATGCCTGGCCAATACCCAAAGAAGTTAAAATCTTGTCTATTTGGTAGAAATCCGAATTGGGGTAAGTTTTCACTGTCAGTTTTAAACTCTCAGCATCCTGAGGGGTAAAAGCCCTCAAAACATGCTGTATCCTGTTTCCCAGTTGAGATAATATAGATGAAGGAACATCCTGTGCCATCTGAGTACAAAAGAATACTCCTATTCCTTTAGACCTTATCAATCTTATGATCTGTTCTATCTGTTCTAAAAATGCCTTAGGCGCACCTTTGAATAGCAAATGAGCTTCGTCAAGGAAGAAAACCAATTTTGGTTTATCAAGATCCCCGGCTTCTGGCATTTTAGTATAAAGCTCGGCAAGTAAACTCAACAGGAAAGTTGAAAATACAGCCGGCTGACTCTGCATATCGGATAAATTCAATAGGCTTATCAAACCTTTTCCATCTACTCTATTGAATAGGTCCTCAATATCAAAAGACTTTTCACCAAAAATATTGCTTACACCTTGCTGTTCAAGGGCTACTATTTTTCTTAAAATTGTTCCAGAGGTAGAACCTGAAATTGTACCGTACCCTTCTTTGATTTCAGCAGCACCTGGTCCTTCTGTCAAATAATTCAATACTTTTTTCAGGTCATCCAGATCTACCATGGGCAGGCCTTTATCGTCAGCATATTTAAATAAAACTGAAAGAACCCCTGTTTGGGTATCATTCAGTTCTAAGACTTTTGATAATAAAATGGGGCCGAATTCAATAACCGTTGCCCGCATCTGGGCACCTTTCTTCCCGCTTAAAGAAAACAACTCTATTGGGAAGCCTTCAGGCTGATAATCTATTCCTAATATTTTGGCCCTTTCTTCCAGGCGCGGATCTTCTTTGCCCGGATTCCCTAAACCTGCCAGATCGCCTTTTACATCTGTCATAAAAACAGGTACGCCCGCGTTTGATAATTGCTCTGCCAGTAACTGTAAGGTCCTGGTCTTGCCTGAGCCTGTTGCCCCAGCCACCAAACCATGCCTGTTCATCATCCTTAAAGGCAAATTAACCTTTGCTTCCGCTATAATTTCTCCATCAAGCACAGCAGAACCCAAATAGATTTGTGGCAAATCTGAAGTATAAGACTTATTGATTGCCTGAATGAAAGCCTCTTTATTTGCCATAAGTGGTATTTTGATATTACGCGACATACAATAATCAATTCAATAAATTGATTATTCATGAATTGATGAAAGTCTACATTCTTTCAAATAAGCCCCGTATTTTTTCTTTTGTTATAATGTCTTTCCAATTTGATCCAATGGCATGGTCCCACATATGGTCAAGGGCATAACTTGTCTCTACCATTTTACCCATTTCAGCTTCAGAAAGGCCTTTGGTATAGTTTTTAGGAAGGCTGATGTTGTTGATTTTCAGCATTTCATGAAATTCCTTCACACCTGCAGGATAATAATCTTCCAAAACATTGAAAACTATGCAGTTGGCAATTCCATGATGAGTATGAAGTACATAAGATAAACCATAGGATAAAGCATGACATACTCCCACTTGAGAATAGGTTAAACTTAAACCACCCATATAAGAGGCAACCATCAATTTTTCATCCGCAAGCTCACGGCTGATCCTGGGATTTAAAAATACCTCTCTGCATAAGTCTAGTGATTTTTCAGCAAACCCCCTTGCAAATTCATTGATGTGCCTTCCGTCTATTGCTTCAATTCCATGAATAAAGCAATCCATTCCGGTATAAAACCTTTGTTCGTTGGGAACAGAATATATAAGTTCCGGATCTAACAAAACCTGATCGGGAACTGTAAAATCACATTTTATGCCTAGTTTTTTAACTGGTCCGGTTAAAACAGCTGTCATGGACACTTCAGCACCAGTTCCAGAAATAGTTGGGATCACAATGCTGTAAACTCCAGGATTTTTGATCAGGTCCAAGCCCTGATATTCAAAAGAATGGCCGGGATTTGTGATCATCAGAGAAGCTGCTTTGCAAACATCCATGACACTTCCTCCGCCAATGCCAATCATTGCTACAGGAAGTGAAGAAGAGTGTTTTTTACATTTTGCTACAACCTCATCAATCAGGTCGGTAGTAGGTTCATCAGCTGCACTTATCCTGATTAAAATATCCTGAGTTTTTAATGGGATCCTGTTTTCCAGTTCATGACCATTGAAATAATCATCAAGAAGGAAAACCACAAACCCGGTTTCTTTTCTTTTGAAAGATAAAATTTCATCTAATTGGTTAAAAGTTCCTTTGCCATAAATACAACGGTCAAGGCTTTTTATATTTCTTGGTTTACTGATAATCATAAAAACTTAAATGAAGAAGGGAATTGTTAAGCAAAAACAGCGTCAAGTGATCGTTCAATTCTTGCTATCCGGTCGTAAAGCTGTGCTTCAGTCCAGTTTACTTTTATAACCATTGAAATTAACCTGGAAACCACATTATCCGATTTCGGGAATTTTATGTTGGCATAATCCTGTGGATGTTCAAGCACGTGAACCGGCATTTTATAGGTCGACTTTAAATCGCGGATATGGTCCCATTGCCTGATGTAATGGAACATATTGTCATACCAGTACTGGCAGGCATCCACACCATTTTCGGCAAAAGCTTTTACTACTTTGCGGGTAGTTGCTTCGTTTGGTGTAAAAAATGATATGAAAGTACAGGAATCGCCGGCTTCGTCAGGAACTTCTCTGAAAGTTATTTGGGGATACTGTCTTAAAGATTTGGCTATTTCCAGTTTGTTTTGTCTTTGTTTTGCGAGAATAGTGTTGATCTTTCTCATTTGGGCAAGGCCAATTGCTGCATTCATCTCCCCGATCCTGTAATTAGAACCGATGTTCGGATGTTGTTCCATACCACGCATAGTCCCGATATGGTCGTGGCCATGGTCTGAGAACGTATCAGCATTTTTATAAAGCTGTTCATCGTTTGTTACTACAATGCCACCTTCTCCGCAAGTTACTATTTTAAAGAAGTCGAAAGAATAACAGCCCATTAAGCCAAATGTACCAGCCATTTTGCCTTTATAAGATGAACCTAATGCCTGAGCAGAATCTTCAATGAATTTTAAATTATGGTCTTTGCAGATTTTGATAATTTCATCCATGTGGCCTATTGCGCCACACATGTGAACCAGCAAAACTGCTTTGGTTTTAGGTGTAATCACAGAAAGTATGCCTTCAGGTGATAGACATAGTGTTTCATCTATTTCCGCAAAAACCGGGATTGCACCAGCCAGCATTACCGCTTCTATTGTTGCAACGAAAGTAAAGGGGGGTACGATCACTTCATCACCATAACCAACACCACACGAAGCCAGGGCAGTCGATACTGCAGCAGACCCGCTTGACACAGCAAGTGCATGTTTTGCTCCGGTGAATTTTTTTAACTCCGATTCAAAATCTTTGGCTTTCCATATTCCTTTACGCTCATTGTCATGGTTGTACCTGAAAAGTACACCAGTTTCCAGAACATCATTTACTTCTTTTTTTTCTTCGGCGCCAAATAGTTCGGTTCCCGGCATATATAAAATAATTAAGTGTTAATAAACAAATGTAGGAAGTTTTTAGAATCAATTCCTGCTTTAGCCCTCTTAGAATTTAAGGAATATACCCGTGGGAACTATAATTTATAAGGAAGGAATTTATCTACATTTCCACCAAACCTCAGTATTTCTCTTACAATGGTGGAACTTATATAAGCATGTTCAGGGTGTGTGATAAGAAAAACAGTTTCAAGTTCATCGTTCAGGTAATTATTTACCTGGGCAATGGTGTTTTCGTACTCAAAGTCGGTAGTATTCCTTAAGCCCCTTATTAAAAAATTTGCCCCAATTTGTTTTGCAAAAAGTGAGGTCAGACCTTCAAATACCATCACTTTCACTTTAGGGTTATGACGAAAGGTCTGTTCGATCTTTTCCTTCATTATTTCTATTGAAATATATCTTTGTTTGGAACTGTTATTTCCAATCCCGATAATAATTTGGTCAAAAAGAGTACTTCCTCTTTCTACTATATCCAGATGTCCTTTGGTAAAAGGATCGAAAGAACCGGGAAACAAAGCAATTTTAGTATTCATGATCAATAGCATTTAAACAAAAAAAGGGAAGCAAATGCCTCCCTTTTGATATAAAATAACAATTCCCTTATTTAGCAGGGGTCTCGTTTTTAGAGTTCTGAACTTCGATCCTGATCTCCTGAGCGAGGTTCTTTAGTTCTTGCATACCTTTCCTTACTCTTGTTCCAGCTGCCTGGTTTTCTTTGTCATAGAACTTGACAAAGTCTCCCTCAAGTGCCATAATCAGGTTTTTGATTTGTTCGAATCTGTTCATTATAAAAATTTATTTAGGGTTTTGAATTCTTTACCGACGCTAATTTATTAAATCCTGAGTATAAAAAACAACATTTTTCAAAGAAATAGTGATTTCTACAAATATAGAAATACTAAATTGACCATTTAGAGTTAATTTTTACCTAGTACAAAACAAATCGGTTTATTTAAGTTTTAAACTAATATTCAAACATTTTTAATATTTTTGACAAAGATGTCAAGGCAAATATTTCAAGATTATGCGAGAAACAATAGGTGAATATATTCATAAATTAAGGACTGACAACAGTTTGACCTTAACCAAACTTGCTGCAGCTCTCGACATCGACCAGTCGACACTTTCAAAAATCGAGAACAATAAACGCAATGTAACTGAGGACTTATTGCCAAAACTTTCAAAAATTTTTAGTTTGAATTTTAAACAACTTGAAAAAGAGTTTTACAGTGAAAAAATTGCTGAAATTCTTTATAAGAAGGAAGACACAAAAGAATTAATGGAACTTGCAGAAGAAAAGGCAAAATATTTCAGATTAAAAAAACAGGAACAAGGAATTTTTGAATTTTAAGTATGGTTGGAGCTTCACTATTTTCAAGTGCAGGAATTGCTGAAACTTATTTGGAAGATGTAGGTGTAAATATCATCGCAGCAAATGAGTTAATTAAAGAAAGAGCAGACTTATACCAATCGTTATATCCAAATTCTAAAATGATAGCAGGAAGCATTTTAGATGATAATATTTTTAATTCAATTGTGAAAAATACACCTAAAAAATTAGATTTTTTAATTGCTTCTCCACCTTGTCAAGGAATGAGTGTTGCTGGGAAAAACAGAAATTTAGAACAAATGTTAAGCGATGAAAGAAATTATCTTGTTTTCAAAATAATAGATTTCATAAAATTAAAATCACCTGACTTTGTTCTAATTGAAAATGTACCAACATTTTTCAAAATGGAATTGCCATTCCAAAATAAACAATTGAAAATCATTGATATTCTTAGCATTCTATTCAAATCCAAATACAATATTGAAGCAGAGGTTTATGATGCTTCCGAATATGGAGTTCCTCAAAGAAGAACAAGGGCAATAATTAAACTCTATAAAAAAGGGAACAAGTGGGGTGTCCCATCAACAGAAAAATTAATTACTGTTGAAGATGCAATTGGACATTTGCCAAGTATTGAAGCAGGACAAACCTCGGATATTAAATGGCATTTTGCAAGAAAGCATTCTGAAAGTCATATTGAATGGATGCGACATACTCCAACAGGAAAATCTGCTTTTGAAAATAAAGAGCACTTCCCTGTTAAACCCAATGGAGAAATAATAAAAAGCTACATGACAACATATAGAAGAATTAAATGGTATGAGCCTGCTCCTACAATCACAATGAGAAATGATGCAATTAGTTCTCAATTAAATGTTCATCCGGGTAGAGCTTTAAAGAATGGCAAATATTCTGATGCAAGAGTTTTAACACCTTTAGAATTAATGATACTTTCTTCTTTGCCTGAAAATTGGGCAATTCCTGAAAATACTAACGAATTATTAATAAGAAAGTGCGTTGGAGAATGTATTCCCCCATTACTTATTAAAAATATTGTAGCCCAAATAAATAACTAAAATGACTTTAAGAGTAGTAAGTAAAAAATGGATTTTATACCGTCATATTAGCGATTTTAATTTGC
>JANYCH010000206.1 GCA_025360395.1 Cytophagales bacterium
AAAATATCAGAAACTACACGAATGGTGTAAGGATTTTCATTATCGGGAGGAAGCACTTTTTTCAAAGCCCTTAGCGCTAAATTACCATGCCCGACTTCTCTTCTTCCTGGTCCTCTGTTTGGCTTAACTTCGCCGGTAGAGAAAGCAGGAAAATTATAATGAAGCATGAATTTGTTGGTGCCATTTATCATGGCAGAATCTATTATCTGCTCGTCAAGTTTGGTACCCAATGTAACAGTTGTCAATGATTGTGTTTCACCTCTTGTAAACACAGCAGAACCGTGTGCACCTGGCAAATACCCAACTTCAGACCAAATGCCTCTGATCTGATCAGTTTTTCTACCATCCAAACGTACCCTTTCATTCAACGTAAGGTTACGTGCTGCATGATATAGGACATCATGATAATATTTTTTAATTAAATCTTTGCTTTCAGTAGTATCAGCAGGCAATGCAGCGATATAATCTTTTACAATTTTATTGAAGGCCTCCCCACGAAGGTTTTTATTAGAAATACACTGTTTTGCAACTTCGTATGCTTTAGGATAAAGCAAATCGTATATTTTTTGTTTTAAAGCTTCATCATTTGTTTCGTGATTATATTCACGTTTGTTGATGTTGCCTACAGCTGCGACAAGCTCTAACTGAGCCTGGCACTGAACTTTGATTGCTTCGTGAGCAAATTTCATGGCTTCTAGCATATCAGCTTCTGAAATCTCGTTCGCTTCTCCTTCTACCATGACAATGTCATTGGCTGAAGCAGCGACCATCAATTCCAAGTCAGCTCTCTCAATATCAGTAGGGGATGGATTGATAACATATTTGCCATCAACACGTGCTACCCTTACTTCAGATATAGGACCTTTGAAAGGAATGTTTGAGATACAAATCGCAGCAGATGCCGCTAATCCTGCAAGGCAGTCTGGCTGTACATCTTTGTCTGCAGATATAAGCGTGATAATTACCTGAGTATCGGCGTGATAATCTTCCGGGAACAAAGGACGTAGCGCCCTGTCAACCAAACGGCTTATCAATATTTCGTAGTCTGAAAGTCTGGCTTCCCTTCTTAAAAATCCTCCTGGAATGCGTCCGGCAGATGCAAATTTCTCCTGGTAGTCAACAGACAAAGGTAAAAAGTCGATACCTTCTTTTGCTTCTTTTGCAGAAACAACAGTAGCAAGTAACATGGCATCACCAAGTTTTACTACTACAGCACCGTCAGCTTGTTTTGCAAGTTTGCCTGTTTCAATGGTCACTTGCCTGCCATCTGGAAGGGAAAATGATTTGGTTACTAAATTATACATCAATTAATGGTGATGAGTTGGTTGTAAACGAAACAAAAACAGGGAGAATTGTAAACAATCCCCCTGTTCAAGTGAAAATCCTGAAAGCTGATTACTTTCTGATCGATAGGTCGGCTATAAGATGACGATATCTTTCGATAGCGTTATTCTGAAGGTAGGTAAGAAGTCTTTTTCTTTTTCCTACCAGCTTTAAAAGACCTTGACGTGAGTGATGGTCTTTTGGGAACAGCTTTAAATGCTCATTGATACTATTGATCCTGAAGGTGAAAAGGGCAACCTGAGACTCTGGAGAGCCTGTATCAGTTGAAGCCTTTTTTATACCGTGTTTTTTAAACAGTTCTTGTTTAATTTCGGAAGTCAAATACATATTTCTCTTATTTTACTCTTTTATTCTTTTAGAATCCGCAAAATTAAATATAATTTCCGATTAAACTAAATAATTATTTTTTAATTTAATCCAGAAAGAGGAGATTTTTTTCTGATTACTTTTGTAAACCTAACCTTATAATAAGCAGGCCTTTTTATTCGTTCTATCACAAATATATCTTAAAAACGAACGTGAAACATTCAATCTATTTATTTTTTTGCTTATTATCTTTGAATGCCTTTGCCCAAACCAGTGCTCCCAAATACAGCAATGAATTTCTTAATATAGGTGCAGGTGCTGCTGCCCTTGGTATGGCTGGAACATCAGTATCTTTTGTAGATGATGTAACTTCTGGTTATTGGAATCCTGCAGGACTTAATAAACTCAAAAGCAAATACGAAGGTTCACTTATGCACTCTGAATATTTTGCCGGTATTGCTAAGTATGATTATGGTGCACTTGCAGTTAAACTTGATACCTCAAGCACCCTGGCTGTTTCAATTGTGAGGTTTGGAGTAGACAACATACCGGATACCAGATATTTATATGATGCGAACGGAACAATAAATTATAATAACCTCAAAACGTTTTCTGTTGCAGATTATGCAGGTATTATTTCTTATGCTAAAAAAAATATTTTGTTACGAAATCTAGATCTGGGCGCAAACTTTAAAATTATAAGGAGGCAGGTAGGCCAGTTTGCAAACGCCTGGGGGTTTGGGATTGATGCCGGAGCTCAATATTACCTGAAAAAATGGAGGTTTGGGTTAATGGCAAGGGACGTAACAGGAACTTATAACGCCTGGTCATTTAATACAGATGAATTTAAGGATGTGTTTGCCCTTACTGGTAACAGGATCCCAGAAAATAGTGTTGAGGTAACCTTGCCTAAAGCTATTTTAGGGGCTTCCAGGTATTTTACCTTGTTAAGTAGAATAGGCATTAATGCTGGGGTGGACGCTGATTTTACTTTTGATGGAAAAAGAAATACTGTTATTAGTTCTAATGTGGTCTCAATAGACCCTAAATTAGGTCTGGAAGTGAATTATGTTAAAATTGTGTATATAAGGGCAGGTGTCGGCAATATCCAGAAAGTACCTGATTTCAATAAGGAAGTACAAACCAAAGCCCAAGTGAATTTTGGAATTGGAATAAGGATCAAAAAAATTCAGTTGGATTACGCTTTGGCAAATGTCGGCGATGCAAGGTCCACCGGTGCAAAATCTGATGCCCTCTATTCAAATATATTTTCTTTAAAAGTTGGTATTCAATAACCTATGGTTAATTTTTATAAAGCCTTTTTATTTTTTTTACTTTTATTCCTTTACCAGGGATCATTTAGCCAGGATTTTGGACAGAAATGGATAAATACTGAACAGCAATATGTTAAGGTGCAGGTTGCTGAGAAGGGACTTTACAAGGTTTCATATGAACTTCTGAAAGCTAATAATCTGGGGCCGGATTTCTTTCAAGCAAAAAAATTGC
The DNA here is from genome assembly GCA_025360395.1 of Cytophagales bacterium. GTDB lineage: Bacteria > Bacteroidota > Bacteroidia > Cytophagales > UBA9547 > UBA9547. Next base: position 3,157 of record JANYCH010000206.1, read on the forward strand.
AGCTATGGCACCGTGGGAATCAACAAAATATTTTTATTCAGGCTTCTGGCGATATACTTTCAGAAGGAGATTATTTGTTGTTTTATGGGATAAAAAATAACGGAGAACAGGACGCCCAGCTTTACAACCCTCCCACTGAGCTTTATAATCAATTCACGAATTTATTTTCTGATACCTGCGCTTATTTTTTAACTGCATCAAATGCAGGTCCCTGGAAAAGGATGGAAGTATTAAATCAGGATTATCCGGCACCTGAAATTGATTTTTTAGGCTACGAACAAGTGAACAATCATTTTGACGATTATTGGCAGGGTGGTTGGGAAGGTGATGATCCTTTGACGGTTGTATTTCAGCCAGGAGAAGGCTGGGGATCCGGATTATATAATGATCAACAAACTGAGATTTTTGATTTATCTAATTATAGACCGGGACCTGGTTCAACTCTGGAAGTTTATCTGATAAGCAATGAAAGCAAAATTTTTAGTCCGAAGATTTATTTGAAAGATGGTAATGGTAACCAAACTTTAATAGGGGAATTGAATGATACATCTACCACAGAAAGGTATCCGGCTATAAAAAAGCAAGTGGTTTTGCCCGCAGATCTTAATCCTTATATTAAAAACGGAAAACTAGAAGTTTTAATTGACCATCAGGGCCTTGGGATATTTTGCGTTGGTTATACCCGGATTAATTATTATGGGAATAATGATTTAGCCAATACTAAAAAGAAAGAATTCACTGTTGAAAATCCAGCCTCGTATTTAAATACTTTAAATAATTCAAGATATGTACTCATTAATGACCGAAATAATGCAATCCTTTTAAAGGACAGCCTGATAGGACTTAATCGATTGCTTCCTTTAGTTCCTTTAAAAAGCAGGATTTTTTATACAACTGTTCTGGATTCTGTCAAAAGCATCCTGCCGGTAGTTTTCAAAGAATATTCCACGAGTAGTTCTCAGTTTCTCGTTATAACACATAGCAAATTATTGTCGGGAAGCCGGGAGTATGCAGGTTATAGAAACTCTATAGCCGGTGGAGGTTACGATACATTGGTGGCTGAAATAAATCAGCTTACAGACCAGTTTAGTTATGGAGAAAGAAGTCCTTTAGCAATAAGGAAATTCCTTAACTACCTGAAAAGCAAAACCCCACAAGCACCACAACATTTGTTTATTGTTGGTTTAGGGATACAAATTGATTATTTCAGGGATTATAGAAAAGATCCATCTCAATCAGCTCCCTATTACGATCTTGTTATTCCTGCTGGAGTTCCCGGCGGGGATTTTGTATATTCTATCGGACTGGATGGAAAAGATGGGACAAATGGTTATCAAAACTTACCTTTTTTACATCCATCTGTTTCTACTGGGCGTCTTTCTGCTAAAACAAATGAACAGGTACTTGATTATTTGAACAAAACCAAAGAACATGACGCTGTCCCTTATAATGCACCCTGGAAGCGTAATGTTTTGCACTTGAGTGGGGGTTACCAGGACAATAAATCAGTCGAATACAACAAACAACAATCTTCCTTGTTCAAGTCTTACCTTGATGCATGTGCCACAATAATCCGATATCCTTTTTTAGGGGCGAATGTGACAAATTTTGGTAGGTTTATTAGCGGTGCCACTAAACTAATAGATGTTAGCAAAGAAGTGAATAATGGTGTTTCCCTCATTACTTTTCTAGGGCATTCAGGAAGAAGTGTTATAGATGTAAGTATTGGAATGGTTTCTGATGGTAAAAACTTTTTCAATTATGATAACAGAGGGAAATATCCAATGCTATATCTAAATGGATGTGTAATTGGGAACACTTTCTATGACCCTGTGAACAATGAGCCCAATTTGATACAAGATTGGGTGTTGACTAAAAACAGAGGAGCTATACTTGCATTATCAAACTCAAGTACTGGTTTTGTTTCTCTTTTAAGGAGAAATATTGAAAATACTTATATTACTTTTTTTCGTGATAGTTTAAACTTCAGTAAGCCGGTTGGGGAACAAGCCCGACTTGCCCAAAAGAGATATTATGATGTTAATTTAAGCAAGGATATTTACACTTTGGCCTTGCAGCAGACAACAACACTTCAAGGTGATCCTGCTATTAAATTGTTTAGTACAGCCAAGCCAGATTATCTTCCTTTATGTGAAAAGGCATCAATCAAAGCTTTTGGAAACAGAAAAGTAACGACAGTTCTTGATTCAATTGATTTGGTTATTCCTGTTAAAAATATTGGATCTTTTCCAAATAAGGGGTTTGCTATATCTGTAAAAAGGTCTTATTTAAACAATACTAAATCAATACAATATCCCCTCCAATTTTTTCCAGCAGTAAATACCTTGGATACATTACATTTTAAAATAAAAGGTGCAATTCCTGGTTCGGCCGGTGCTAATACTTTTGATATAGAAATTGATCCGGAACAAACAGTTGCTGAAGAGAATGAACAAAATAATACATGTTCGTACACTACCTATTTGCCTGGTGAATCTTTGATTTGCTTAACACCATCGAAATTTAGTATTGTGAATAAACAGCCTGTTTCATTTACAGCACAATCTACCACCATTAGTGTGACAGAAAGGGATTTCTATTTTGAAATTGACACTACTATTAATTTTAGCAGTGGCTTCAAACAATCAAGGACAACCAAATCTTTTAATTTACCAAAGTGGGAAAATATAAGTTTACTCCCCGATGTAAAGGAAAACGATAGCATTGTTTACTATTGGAGAGTAAAATATGTTCAACCTCAGGCTAATGAAGACACTGCCTTTAGTGTAAGTTCCTTTATATATATAGGAAAGAGTCCCGAAGGATGGTCCCAGAGTGAGTTTCCACAGTTTTTTGAAGATGAAAAACGTGCCGTAAAATTAGATCCTTTATCAGGAAAGTGGTTTTTTGACAGACTTTCGTCCGAAATAAAAATAACGACTTTTGGAATAAATTCTATTAAGCAGAACAACAATGACCAGTTTATGTCTTTCGATGGTGTTCCGGTTGTTTATGATGGTATTTGTTACAAATTTGGTTATGAGGGCATTTATGCCTTGGTTGTAAATCCTGTAGATTTTTCAATTAGACAAGTGGCTTTTGACGGGTACAATATTTGTAATCCGTTTTTATCCCCTCTGGTAAGCCGTTTTGTTAAAAACGTATACTGGGATTCAACCCAAACTTATTATGAAGCACTTGATTCAACATTAAGATATCTTGTAAAAGATGGTGAAATCGTGATCCTAATGACAGCCGGTGATGCGAAAATTGCAAAATGGCCTGCTGGTTTACGATCAACTTTCAAAGATCTATACGGAGCTACAAAGGTTGACTCCATTAAAAATGGAAGTCCCTATATATTGATTAGTAGAAAGGGAGGGGGGCAGATTTTGGAAAAATTTCCCATTACTTCAAGCCCGGATGCAGAAATTCTTAACGTAGATACTTCTGTTTATAGTCTCGGTTACGCTGGGACAATTACATCTACAGTAATCGGTCCTGCAACCGAATGGGGAAATTTTTTTAGAAATTACACCAAAGCACCTCAGGACACGATAATTTTTAACATTATCGGAATTGATAAAAACGGTAAAGAAACTGTGGTAGTCCGAGATATAAAACAAGACAATTTCAGTTTGACAAATTTAATTGATGCTTCAGTTTATCCTTATATAAAGCTGACAGCTTATAGCCGGACAGTTTCAGCGAATACACCTCAACTGTTAAAATGGCAGGTTATTTATCGTAAGGCACCTGAGGGGACTTTAATATTTGACCAAAATTCCAAAGATGATTATGCCGACTTCTTTAAACAAGAGGGTGATACTTCTAAAAAGCTTGTCTTTATGTTCAAAAATATCTCGTCTGAAACATTTAAACCAAATCTTGTTGTTAGGTACAAAATTATCAGTTCCGAAAAATCAATAATCCATTACGACACATTAAAAACTTCCTTGATGCCTGATAGTACTTGGAGGTATTCTTTTAAAGTAAATACACTTGGGCTGAGTGGAAACAATTCTCTTGAGGTTTTTTTCAACCCTGAACCAGGACAAAAGGAAGAATTCTTAGACAATAATAGATATACTTTGAATTTTAACATTGCAAAAGACAAAATTAACCCTGTTTTGGATGTAGCCTTTGATGGAGTCAGGATAATGAACGGAGATGTTATTTCTCCAAATCCCACTATCAGTATATCTGTTAATGATGAAAATAAATACCTTAAGATTAAAGATACAACAGGTTTGTCAGTAGAGTTGTCCAGACCTTGTGGACAGGCCAATTGTCCATTTGAAAAAGTAAGCCTAACAGGTAATGATGTTGTTTTTTATCCTGCAGGTGAGAACAATACTTTTGAATTGAAATACAAACCTAAAAACCTGCCTGACGGTATTTATACCCTTAGAGTTCAGGCTAAAGATGTCACAGGCAATATATCGGGCACTAAACCTTATACGATTCAATTTGAAGTAATCAATGAGGTGGCAGTAAGTAATTTTTTACCATACCCAAACCCATTCTCAACCAGAATGTGGTTTGTTTATACTTTAACTGGTGATTTGCCAGATCAGATCAGAGTACAGATTTTTACAATTACGGGCAAATTGGTGCGTTCTATATTCATGGATGAACTCGGTCCCTTAAAAATCGGGACTCATAAAACTGATTTTATTTGGGATGGCACTGATGATTATGGCGACCAGCTTGCAAACGGACTTTATATATACAAGGTAAGTGTTCGCAAAAATGGAGATCAGATCAAACATCGCACCAATGCCAGCGATGACATGTTTAAAAACGGTTATGGAAAACTTTACATTCTAAGATAAATATGGGAAATTTTAAAATTACTTACCTTGGTCAATTGCGTTGTGAGGCAGTACATAATAGTTCTGGAATAAAAATACTAACCGATGCGCCAGTAGACAATCATGGTCGTGGAGAAGCATTTTCACCTACTGACCTTGTTTGTACTGCTTTAGCAACATGTGTAATTACAACAATAGGAATATGGGCTGGGAAAGAAGGCATAGATCTTAACGGAACTACTATTGATGTAACAAAAAAAATGCAAAGTTTCCCCAGGAAAATTGCAGGGATTGATTTGATCCTAACTATCAAAAATCCTTTATTAACGCAAGACCAGAAATTCCAACTAGAAAAGATTGCTCACCATTGTCCGGTAGCTATTAGCCTTCACCCAGATATTATACAGAATATGGAATTCAAATATTAATGAGAAAGAACTTAATAATTTTATCATTAATATTTCTGGCTAATTGTTTAGTAGCCCAACCTCCTCAAAGGATTAAGGCTAAGATTATTACAGGTCTCATGGGTGGGCAAATTGATGGTGATCAATTAGCTGGTTTTAATCATCCTGGACTGATCGCAGGCATGGCAATGGAAATGAGACTTGCCAAAATAATTTCATTCCAACCAGAAATTATGTATAACCAAAAAGGTGCCAGGAGTACAGACAAGTCTTTATACTATGCTGTTGTCAGGCTCAATTATCTTGATCTTTGCGGAATACTAAATTTTTACATAAAGGATAAATTTATACTCCAACCAGGCCTTAGTTATGGCTTACTTTATAAAGCAAAAGTAGACAGGGGAGGAGGTTTCGTAATTGACAATAGTTACTTTAATGCAACAGACGCATGTATTTTATTTGGAGTTGAATATAAATTTACCCCTAAAACTGCAGTGAACATCAGGAGCGGATATTCTTTGGTTAGTATTTCTCCTGTTTCAAATTGGTTTAATAATACTATTTCCTTTTCCCTCAGGTTCCAATTGGGGAATTGATAATAATTTTCCATAAATCATCTCCGAGGTTAAAACTTTTGGAGGCATTTATTGAAATAATTGGGGCTCTAATCCCACTTTTTAAAATTTTAGGTGATGTGCATATTCTTGCCTCATCCCACAAACCAATTCTGATAAATTTGTCTAAAGTTCTGGTCCCTCCTTCAATAATTACAGAGCTAATACCTTCTTTCAAAAGTCTGCTCATCAAACTGTTTATGCCAGCTTCGTTTGGGGCAATTTGAAAATATGACTGATTGCCATTGCTTTCTTCTTTAGAATAGTTGAATACAAAAGAATTTTGCGAACCATCAAAAAAATGATGCTGGCTTGCAGGTATTCCTTTTTCATCCAAGGTAATCCTTGTTGGCTGCCTGTGAGTATCAATAAGTCTTACATTTAATTTAGGATTATCATAAAGCAAAGTGTTGTAACCCACCATAATTGCATCTTCGTGGGCACGCCAGGTATGTACCAATTGTTGGGATAAAGCATTGCTAATCTGTTTTTCATTTTTTTTCGAATTAAGGCCGGGAGCTAAAAATCCATCTTCTGTTTGGGCCCATTTAAGGATAACATACGGTCTCTTCTCTAAAATATTGGTTATAAACCGTTTATTTAAAGTTAATGCTTCATTTGCCAAGATGCCTGTTGTTGTTTCTATTCCTGCTTTCTGTAATTTTTCAATACCCTTTCCGGAAACTAAAGGATTAGGGTCCTGTATGGCAATTACTACCTTATTGATTTTTTTCTCAATAATCAGGTCTGTACAAGGAGGTGTTTTGCCAAAGTGATTGCATGGTTCTAATGTAACATACAGCGTACTTTGCTGTAAAATGTCAGGGTTTGAAATGCTTCTTATAGCATTTACTTCTGCATGAGGGCCTCCAAACTTGTCATGCCAGCCTTCACCTATAATTTTTCCTTCGTGTACTATTACAGATCCAACCATGGGGTTAGGACTTACCTTTCCCAAGCCTAATCTTGCCAGGTCAAGGGCCCTTTTCATATAAATAGTTTCTGGTATCAAACAGCTAGTGTCACCGACCTTAAATTTTCAGAAATCAGGCTTGAGATATTTTTAAAATGTAATCGAAATCTGTTTTGTCAATTGACATAACAGATAGCCTGGTGTATTTAACCAGTTCCAGATGTTGCATGGCGGGATTTTCTTTAAGTTCTCTAAGTGTAACCGGCCTTTTTAGTTTTTCAAGAGGTGAAACTTCTATTGCTACCCAACGATGATCTTCAGTAGAAGGGTCCTGAAATGCTTCCTTTACTATTTTTATAACCCCTACAATTTCTTTTCCAATATTGCTATGGTAGAAAAACGCCAAATCCCCCACTTCCATTTTTTTGAGGTTATTGCGGGCGGTGTAATTTCTGACACCATCCCAGGTTCCGATTTTTTGTTTTACAAGATCTTCGTAGGAATATACATCTGGCTCACTTTTTAATATCCAATAATTCATAAATGGAAAAACTGATTTTAATGTAAATAAACTGCGTAATTATCTGTTGTTGTAAGGTTTACCTCAACAAATTCCTGGATTGTAGTAGCAAGTGAGTAACCTACAAAATCTGCTGATATAGGAAATTTTTTATGTGCCCTATCTACCAGAACAGCCACCTGGATTTTTTTTAGTTCACAATCAAGAAATGGTTTAAAACAATAAAACATTGTCCTTCCGGAATTTAAAACATCATCTACAATTATGATGGGAATTGCCGAAAACTTTTCAGATTGAAGCCCTACTTTAATTTTGTCCTCTACAGGTTTGTCCTTGTCAATTTTGATTGTAGAAAAATGGATATTAATACCACTTATTTTTTCGATTTCAGATTTTAAAAGCTTGGCCAATACTGATCCATTGGGTTCTATTCCTACCAAAGCAATTTCTTTTTCCTGATAGTTTTCTTCATAAATCTCAAACGCCAGGCGATTG
>JANYCH010000136.1 GCA_025360395.1 Cytophagales bacterium
TGAGAATGTTGGCGCAAGTATAGATGGCAAATACTATGAGCCTGAGAAGGAGGATGTAGCAAATTCATTAATTAATATTAACAAAGGTGTTTTAGAATCTTTTAATGGTGACATAGACAATTGGTGGACTGGTGAAGGTGGCCGCTTTTCCTTGGAAAAACAAGGTGGCGCTTTGAAAATAAATGCACATAAAGTTGGTCCTAAATGGGATGCTTTTGGAAGGCCTTATAACAATTTGGATTTAACCGGTGGTTATGCCTTGAAGGTTAAAGCAAGGTCTGAAGGTGAAAAATCCCCTGTTTTAAGAATTGATTTTAAAGACGCCAATGGTTATGTATCTAATGGAAAGCCTGTTACTAACAGAATTGTTAGAGGTACTGACTTTACTGATTACTATTTCCGGTTTGATCATAAACTTCGTCAAACTTATCCTGATGAGAAGACCTTGGATGCAAAAGCTATTAAGGAAATATTATTCTTCATCAATGGAGGCGGAAGCTCTTATACTGGTACCGTATTTATAGATGAAATTAAAGTTGTACCTGCTGCTGAAGCTGCAAATGCAGTTGTAATAAAAGAAGTAGGAAGCAATGGTGGTTTTATTGATAATTTTGACGAAGGAACGGCTGCATGGTGGGTAAGCGGTAACCAAAAAGGTGATACTCCAGATGGTAAATCTTTGCGGGTGTCAGGTACTAAGGTTGGACCAGCTTATGATGCTTTTGGACGTTCATTTGACCCAATTAACTTTAATGTTGCTTCAACTATTAGGGTTAGGGCAAAAGTGGAAAGCTCTGAAGTCCCAAATGTTCGTTTAGATATTAAAGATCCAAATGGATACGCTACTAATGCAAGGCCAAACATTGTAAAATTTGACAAAGGGAATGAGTTTGCTGATTATTATTTTCCATTTAAAGGAAGGTTTACCCAAACATGGCCAAACTATAAGAAAGTAGATCCTACTCAAATTCAGGAGTTACTTTTTATGGTGAATGCCGGTAAATCTCCATGGACAGGAAAAATTACTATAAAAGAAGTTGAAGCTATAATCCCACTTCCTGAAGAAAATAAAGCTCCAACCGGTGCAAGTGGCAAACCAGTTGTTGAATCTCCTTCGACACTTCCTGGTGTTGTAATTGATAATTTCGAAGAAGGTGTTGATAGTTGGTGGATGGGTAGTGATAAATACACACTTTCCAGTATGAATGATAAAATAATGATGATTGGCTGTAAAGAAATTGGTCAGGATTATGAAACCTTTGGTAAGGGATTTGGTGCCAGGGATTTTACCAAAACCCCGATTTTAGTAGTCCGTGCGATGGTTGAAAGTGTTTCTACACCTCCTCTTGTAAGGGTTGACGTAAAGGATGCTGATGGTAGGGTTGCAAACGTTAGCCCAATCATGTTGACTTTTAAAAACGATGGTGTCTTTACTAACTATTACTACGATTACAGGGGCAAATTCAGCCAGGTTTATCCAGATGTTCAAACAATGAATCCTAAACAGGTTCAAGAAGTTATAGTCTTTATTAATCCAGGAGGTCCCAAGATTAACACCACCATTTACGTTGAAGATATTAAAGCTTTAACGCCGGAAGAATACGAACAGGCAATTAAAAAATAAGTATTAAATGAAAAGACCATTTTTAAGCGTTTCAAAATTCGCTTTATCAACTTGTTTTGCTCTTATATTTTCATGTACGGAGAAGAAAACTGAAACTAATTCAAAATCTGATAGTTCAACAGATGATATAGATCAAAAAGTACAAAGTTTATTGTCACAAATGACTTTAGAGGAAAAAGTTGGTCAAATGACCCAACTTAATCTTAATATGATTTTATCAAATGGATATGGTGCTCCGTTTGATTCTGTCCAAATTGACAGTTTAAGGAAGGTAGTAAAGGACAGAAATATTGGTTCAATTCTTAATTGTATAGATCATGCTTATACAGTAGAAAAATGGCATGAAATAATTACTAAAATTCAGGATGTTGCCACAAAGGAAACACGCCTTAAAATTCCAGTAATTTATGGTATTGATGCAATTCATGGTGTTACTTTTACTCAAAATTCCACACTGTTTCCTCATAATATCAGTTTAGCTGCTAGCCGAAATCTTGAAATGGTTCAAAAAGCTGAAGGAATTACAGCTATGGAAACCAGGGCTTCTGGAATTCGTTGGAATTTCGATCCTGTTGTGGACGTAGGAAGACAACCTCTTTGGTCTCGTTTTGGTGAGACTTTTGGAGAAGATGTTTATTTAGCAAAAGTTTTTGGAGCTGCGACTATTAAAGCACAACAAGGAGCTGACGTTAAATCATCTAAAAATGTTGCTTCTTGTATGAAACACTTTCTTGGCTATTCAATGCCAATCACCGGAAAGGATAGATCTCCTTCTATTATCCCTGAAATAATGCTAAGGGAAATTTTCCTTCCTCCTTTTCAAGCAGCGGTTAATGCTGGTGTGAAAACAGTTATGATCAATTCCGGAGAAATAAATGGGACACCTGTACATTCTAGCAAATATTTGCTTACAGATGTTTTAAGAGGTGAACTAGGATTCAAAGGGGTTGTTGTTACGGACTGGGAAGATATAATCAGGTTACATACAAGGCATAAAATTGCTTCAACCCATAAAGAAGCTGTTAAGATTGCCATTGACGCAGGGATTGATATGAGTATGGTGCCACATGATTATTCATTCTATTTTCTTTTGATCGAATTGGTTAAAGAAGGACAGATAAAAGAAAGCAGGATTGATGAATCTGTTGCCAGAATATTAAGGTTAAAGCATGAAGTTGGTTTATTTGAAAATGCTTATCCGGAAAAGGAAGCAATAGCAAATTTCGGCAAACCTGAATATGCAAAAGTTGCCTTGGATGCTGCTACAGAAGGTATAACTTTAGTTAAAAACGATCAAAATATTCTTCCATTATCAAAAGGTAAGAGAATTCTTGTTACTGGACCTGGAGCTAATTCTATTACAGCGTTGAATGGTTGCTGGTCTCATACATGGCAAGGTAATATGCCGCAGTTTTATCCAGAAGATACGAAATCAATTCTTGAAGCGATTAAAGATGAAATTGGAGAAAAAAATGTTGTTTTCTCTGAAGGAGCTGGCTTTACGGAAGATAAGGATATGAAGGCTGCTGTAGCAGCTGCAAAATCTGTTGATTATATTGTGCTTTGCCTGGGTGAAGATGCGTATGCAGAACAACCTGGTGTTATTGATGATTTAGAACTTCCTGAATCACAACTTAATCTTGCAAAGGCGCTTTACGCTACCGGAAAACCTGTTATTTTAGTTTTTGTTGAAGGACGTCCAAGGATATTTAGAAAGATAGAGCCACAAGCTAAAGGTATTTTATTGGCATACTGGCCTGGTCATGAAGGAGGGCCCGCAATAGCTGACGTTTTATTTGGCGATGCTAATCCAAGCGGAAAATTACCTTTCTCTTACCCAAGATTTACTGGTAATATCGTTCCTTATGACCATAAGTTTACAGATGTTATTCAAGAACTTAAACCTGGTATAGAAACCAAAACTGGTTATTACCCTCAGTATCCATTTGGGTTCGGATTAAGTTATACAACATTTACGTACTCTAATTTATCAGTTGATAAAAAGGAAATAACTGGTGATGATAAAATATCTGTTAGTGTAGTAGTGAAAAATACTGGAAACAGACAAGGGAAGGAAGTTGTAGAACTATATTCACGTGATTTATTTGCATCTATTACTCCTTCATTAAAACGTCTAAGAGGATTTAAGAAAATTTCTTTAGATCCAGGCCAAGAGCAAAAGGTGGATTTCACATTAGATAAAAGTGACTTTGCGTTTGTTAACAAGGATTATCAAACTGTAACAGAACCTGGTGAGTTTGAATTAATGGTTGATACATTAAAGACAAATTTTATTTATAAATAATATTTCCTAAATCTAGCTTATGTCTCAAAGATTAAGAACAACCTTTGCATGTTGCATATTTGGATTGCTTATATTTTCATCAAATAGCAATGCTCAGGACCTAGCTGAAAAAATAAGACTAAATCAGATTGGTTTTTATCCATCAGGTGAAAAGGTTGCGATAATACTCGATTCAAATACTACAGGTCCTTTTTTTGTTCTTAGAAATGATCAGCAAAAGGATACTGTTTACAAAGGAAAACTAAGTAAACCCGCTGTTTGGGAATTTTCTGAAGAGAAGGTAAGAAAGGCAGTCTTTACTGATTTCAATGTTCGAGGTGAATATATTTTAAATGTGCCCGGCATAGGTAATTCTTTTCCTTTTAGAATTAGTGATAATGTACATGGTATTGTTGCTAAGGCTGCTTTAAAAGCCTATTATTATCAGAGATTTTCTATTGATCTATTGCCTCAATATGCTGGTAAATGGGCACGTAAAGGAGGCCATCCTGATACTAAAGTGTTAATCCATAATTCGGCTGCTTCTCCTAACAGACCTACAGGTTCAACTATCAGTGCACCTAAAGGCTGGATAGATGCAGGGGATTACAATAAATACATTGTTAACTCAGGTATTACTACTTATACACTTCTTTCCCTTTACGAAGATTTTCCCTATTACTGCGATACTCTTAATCTAAATATTCCAGAAAGCTCAAATAAGCTACCAGATATTTTAGATGAAATTTTATGGAATGTCAGATGGATGCTTTTGATGCAGGATCCAGCTGATGGAGGTGTTTATCATAAGCTTACTAACTCAAATTTTGATGGCAGCATTATGCCAGAAAATGCAACAAAGCCCCGCTATGTTGTAAAAAAAGGAACAGCTGCTTCTTTGGATTTTGCTGCAGTAACTGCTCAGGCATCCCGAATTTTAGGCAAATTCAGAAAGCAATTACCTGGTTTATCCGATTCATGTCTTAAAGCAAGTATCAGAGCCTACGAGTGGGCTAAGAAAAACCCAAGTGCAGCATACATTCAAAGCGAACTATCGGATCCTTCTATTATGACTGGTGCTTATGATGACTTTAATTTTACAGATGAATTTCTTTGGGCATCTTCAGAATTATTTGTAACAACCGGGAAACTTAAATATTATGAAGAGTCAAATTTAGATGGATTAGTAGCAAATGTAGGTTTGCCAAATTGGCAAAGCGTTGGTATGCTTGGATTGTTTACTTTAGCTAAAAATGCTTCAAAGTTTTCTGATGATCCTAAATTTGAAGACGTTCATTTTAATGCTGCCTCTTCAAGAATATTAAAAATGGCAAAAACCTTAAAAGCCCACAGGTCTGAATCTGCTTATGGAGTTGCAATGGGAACTGAATACAGTAATTTTGGTTGGGGAAGTAATTCTTTTGCTTGTAATCAGGGTTTTCTTTTGCTCCAAGCATTTTTGTTATCAGGTGATAAAGCTTATGTTGAAACTGCTAATGCTAATCTGGACTATATTTTGGGTAGAAATGCTACCACCTATAGTTTTATAACAGGTTATGGCGACAAATCCGTTATGAATCCTCACCACCGTCCTTCTGAAGCTGATGGAATTGAAGAGCCTGTACCTGGCTTGATGGCGGGTGGTCCTAATCCAGGTCAGGAGGATAAGGGTAATTGCGCCGGCAAACCGTATCCTTCAGCTTTACCTGCAAAATCCTATATTGACCACAAATGCAGTTATGCTTCAAATGAAATTGCAATTAACTGGAATGCCCCTTTTGCTTATTTAAGCAACGGTCTTGAGGCTATCCGCCGAGGTAATTTTACAACATTCAATAAGTAATTTCTTTGGCCTGTATGCATTACCATACAGGCCTATTTTTATAATTTCCTTTTATTTTTATTCTGACCTTTTATTTAATTAAATTAGGGCAAAGAATTCCGCTTAATGGCAAAACGACCAGATAACGCTAAGGAACGTAAAGAGGCTGTACAGAAATTCGAACAAATGCTTAAGAATAACTTAAGTTTTTTCTTTGAATCTCACGAATACGAACATATAATAACTTACTACATTGAAAGAAGTCAATGGAAACAGGCATTAAAAGCTTGTAATCTTGCCATTGATCAATACCCATATTCTATACATTTTGTTTTAGACAAATCAACTGTTTTAGCCCAACGAAAACAGTTTACAGAAGCTCATGAATTGCTTGACAAAGCAGAGAATATGCAGCCAAATGATGTTGATATAATCATAGGCAGAAGTCAGCTTTTTATGCAAAAGGGCGAGTTTGAAAAGAATATTAATTTTTTAAAATATTCTGTTGAAACAAGTTCCGAACCCGAACATATTTATTTTCATTTGGGATTGGCATATCAGGCAGGAGGGATGTTTGATGAAGCAATTCTATATCATAAAAAAGCTTTAGAACAGGATATTGAAAACGAGGAAGTTTTTTTTGAGTTAGCATTTTGTTTGGATATGGCTGGTAAATTGGATGAGAGTATCTCTTATTACCAGAAGTTTATTGATCAGGATCCTTATTCTCATTATGCCTGGTATAATTTAGGATTAGTTTATAGTAAGTTAGAAAAGCTTGAAGCGGCAAAAGAGGCATATGATTATTCAACTATCATAAATGAAGATTTTGCTTCAGGTTGGTTTAATTTAGGTAATACCTTTTATAGTCTTTTACAGTATGACGAGGCTATTGAATGTTATAATAAGGTAATAGAGCTTGAGGATGTTTCAGCGGAAACCTTGAGTTACCTGGGGAATTGCTATGAAAAACTAGAGGATATTGATAAAGCAACTGATTTTTATAAAAAGTCATTAAAAATTGATCCACTTTTTGCTGAATCTCTTTATGGCATGGCTATTTGTCTGGATAAATATGATAAGTGGTCTGAGGCATATAGTTTTATAAAGAAGTGCGTTGAAATTGATGGTTCAAATGGAGATTATTGGTTCACTCTTGGAGAAATTGAATCTAAAATTGGAAATATTGTTCATGCTTTAGAAGCGTATGAAAAATCTTCAGTATTAATTCCTGATAATCCTGAAGTGTGGTTAAACTGGTCTTTAATTTTCTACGAACAAGGTGACTTTGAACAGGCATTTTCTGTATTGAACCTTGGGCTTGCTGAAAATTCTGACGATGCAGAACTTCAATATCATGCCAGTATTTACTTGATTAATCAAGGAAAATACAGACAGGCACTTGAATATTTGCAAAATGCTTTAATTTTGGATTTTGATATGCATACCATCTTGTTTGACTTCTTCCCAAATCTGGATGTTCAAAAGGGACTATATAAAATAATAGAACAATACAGAAATAAGTAATGAATTTTTTCTTAAATAATATTCCAGATCGTATAGTAAAACCACGTCAGTCAGGCTTAACGATGGCCATGGACAAGGGTTTAAGTTTTAGGCAAGTAGAAGATTTTCT
>JANYCH010000299.1 GCA_025360395.1 Cytophagales bacterium
GTG
Source organism: Cytophagales bacterium (assembly GCA_025360395.1). Lineage (GTDB taxonomy): Bacteria > Bacteroidota > Bacteroidia > Cytophagales > UBA9547 > UBA9547. The sequence continues at coordinate 4 of JANYCH010000299.1, forward strand.
CAGCCTCATGCACAAAAAAACAATGACCTGCCCATCCGCATGTATGGAATTGCAGCTGTCATGGTAGAAGATCCCCAGACAAAATTGGAACCGGTGATCACTATGCCGGAAGTATTGAAACCTGAGCAGAATGTGACAATAAAAGTGTCTGAAAAATCCGGCAAGCCTATGGCCTATACTTTAGCCGTTGTCGATGAGGGCCTCTTAGATTTAACCAGGTTTAAAACTCCTGATCCCTGGAAGCAGTTTTATGCACGTGAAGCTTTGGGTGTTAAAACCTGGGATTTATACGATTTTGTCCTTGGTGCCTATGGTGGAGAATTAGAAAGGCTTTTGTCCATTGGTGGAGACGGTGAAGTAAAGCCGGGAGAGGATAAAGGTAATTCCCTGCGATTTAAACCTGTGGTAAAGTTTTTCGGTCCATTTTATACTAATGGCAAGGAACAGTCCCATACTTTCAAAATGCCGAATTATATAGGATCAGTAAGAACAATGTTGGTAGCCGGAAACGAGGGGGCGTATGGTTCTGCTGAAAAGGCAACTCCTGTTCGCCAGTCTTTGATGGCATTGGCGACTTTACCAAGGGTGATAGGTCCGGATGAAGAAGTGAAATTGCCGGTGAATATTTTCGCCATGGACAATTCCATCAAACAGGTGACAGTGACAATTGCAACCAACGACATGTTAACTCCTGTTGGAGGAAATACGGCAGTGCTTAATTTTGCCAAAACCGGAGATCAGCTGACCACTTTTAACCTCAAAGTGAAACCAAAACCAGGTGTTGGAAAGGTGGTGGTGACAGCTGTTAGTGGATCAAATAAGTCTACTTATGAAGTTGAAATAAAAGTAAGAGTCCCTAATCCGCCTGTGACCAATGTGATAGAGCAGGTGATAGATGCCGGTCAGACATGGTCAGGGCAATATGTCCCCGCAGGTATGGCAGGCACAAACAAAGGAACTATTGAAATTTCCGTTATACCTCCGATCAACCTGGAATCGCGTTTACGTTATTTGATCAATTATCCTCATGGCTGTATTGAGCAAACCACTTCAGCGGCCTTCCCTCAGTTGTTTATAAGTCAGCTTACAGAACCTGACCAGGAAACCAAAGCCAGAATAGATGTAAATGTGAAAGCCGGTATTGAAGCATTAAGTCGTTTTCAAACTTCTGATGGGGGCTTTTCTTACTGGCCGGGACAGCCTGAAGCAGATGATTGGGGCACTTCTTATGCTGGCCATTTTTTATTGGAAGCGAAGGAAAAAGGTTATGAAGTTCCGGAAGGATTGTTAAGCTCATGGTCAAAATATCAAGCAGGAAAAACCTCCATTGGTGGGCAAAGTGTCTATGATCAGAGACAGGATTTTATGCTGGCCTACAGGCTGTACACGCTGGCTTTAGGTGGTAAAGTGGAACTGGCAGCTATGAACAGGTTAAAGGAAATGCCATCCTTGTCTTCAGCTGCGTCCTGGAGACTGGCAGCCGCGTATGCCATTGTAGGACAAAAGGACGTAGCCAGGCAAATAATTGATAACCTTGCGGTTAACGTTGAACCTTACAAAGAGATGGCCTTTACATATGGATCGGATGACAGAGATGAAGCCATGATCCTGGAAACTCTGGTGTTGATAGGTGACCGGTCCAAAGCAGCACCTTTGGTCAAAGAAATTTCTTTAAATCTGAGCAACCAGGGCAAATGGCTGAGTACACAGGCAACAGCTTACAGTTTAATTGCCGTGTCTAAATTTTCAGGTTTTCAAACTGATAACAAAGGTCTGAACGCTGATGTGACAATCAATGGAAAACAAATGAATGCCAAAACCGGGCTTCCTGTTGCGCAGTTAAAAATTCAGTCAGCCAATGTGGCAAATACCCTGTCTGTCCGAAACAACAACAAATCTGTGCTTTATGTAAGGGTGGTTTCAGAAGGTACTCCGGCTGTTGGCGACCCTACGACAATAGAAAACAACCTGAAAATGAATGTTGTGTATAAAACCGGTAAAGGAAAGGTGATAGATCCTTCAAATATTTTGCAGGGAACAGACTTTATAGCTGAAGTAACAGTTTCAAATCCAGGCACCTATGGCGACTACAAACAAATGGCCCTGAACCAGATATTCCCCAGTGGCTGGGAGATTACCAATACAAGGTTAGATGGTACTGCCAGTCATTTTGCAGCTTCCCAGAGCAATTATGAAGATATAAGGGATGATCGTGTTTATACATATTTTGATTTAAAAAAGGGCGAGACCAAAACTTTCAGGGTGCTTTTAACAGCCGCATACATAGGTAAATTCTATCTTCCGACAGTTTCATGTGAAGCGATGTATGACAATAATGTTGCTGCCCGTAAACCAGGGAAGTGGGTGAATGTTGTAAAGGAGGCGATGATTACAAATTAGAATATAGCGTCATGTTAAATTTTAGTGAGGTTTGGTTTTTTTAAGGCCGAATTCAAATTAAAATGATTTTTGTAAAACTTATTTAAGTTTGCTTTCAATAAGCAACCTTAATGATTACACTTTTTTTGCCCTTAGTTTTAGTTTTGGATTTCAATTCAGACCTGGAGTCAGATCGGGAGCCTGCAGGGCAAAATATTAATTCAATCAAAGAGCCTTTATCATTTGCTGCCATTGGCATTCCAAATACCAGTTTAAGCACTTTTTCTGATTCAGCGGGTAATTTCCTGATACCAAACATTCCTGTTGGCCGGCATAAGATAAAATCTTCACAGGTAGGATATGTGTCGAAAGAAGTAGAAATCTACATTCATGAGGCAACTAAGGAAAAGCTGAACATTGTAATGGAAGAGATGGAAAACTCTTTAGAAGAAGTTGTGGTGACCGGCACCATGCAGGAATCTTATAAAATGGAATCTGTTACACCAGTAGAAATTTAAACTCCCAAGTTTTTTCAAAAAAGCCCGACACCCAATCTTTTCTACGCATTGCAAATGGTGAATGGGGTCTGCCCACTACTAAATTGTAATGTTTGTAATACAGGAGACATCCACATCAACGGGATGGAAGGGCCCTATACCATGGTGATGATCGATGGGATGCCAATTGTGAGTTCCTTGTCTACAGTTTATGGGTTGATGGGTATTCCAAATGGAATTGTAGAGAGAATTGAAGTCGTAAAAGGCCCTGAATCAACACTTTATAGATCTGAGGCAGTTGCAAGAGTTGTGAATGTAATCACCAAAAATCCAACCAAAACCCCATTTGTTTATGCAGATGTAAATGCTACGACCTGGGGTGAATTCAACGCAGATGTTTCGGTGAAGTGGAAACAAGGCAAAGCCCATTCTTTGTTGGGGTTGAATTACTTCAATTTTAAAAACAGGATTGATAAAAACGGTGATGGATTTACTGACATGACCTTACAAGACAGGATTTCAGTTTTTAAAAATTGGAGCTTTGATCATAAGGACAATCGTTTAACATCAATTGCCATTCGGCTTTTGTACGAAGACCGCTTTGGGGACAAATGAATTATAGAACCAGGACAGAGGAGGAGATAGCCTTTATGGTGAGTCAATTTATACCCAAAGGGCGGAGTTTCCGGTAAAGGAAAAAATTTAGTGTTTTATTATTCCTATAATGTTCACGACCAGAATTCTGCTTATGGCACAAC
>JANYCH010000309.1 GCA_025360395.1 Cytophagales bacterium
GTGTCCCTGTCATGAAATTGCTTTAGAAACTCAATCTCATTTTGACCTTTAAATGATAAAAAATCCTCCATGTCGAATTTGTGTTAACCAAAGAAAGTTACGAAAATTTTAGATAAACGTAATTATCTGGGCTCTACTAAATATTTATTTGTTAAACTGATTCATTGTCATAGCTAAACCATTTCTTGCAAAGCTAATAATGCAATCGGAACATTTGGTTAATAAGCCTTCCATACCTTCAGATTCGGTTCTATCGAAATTGCTCAATACATAATCAACTTGTTTTCCCTTTTCAAATTCATTACCTACACCTATTCTCAAACGAGTGTATTTTTCAGAATTTAATATTTCCTGGATATTTCTTAATCCATTATGTCCCCCATGCGACCCTTGTGGCCTCATTCTTATTTTGCCAAATGGCAAAGCAAGGTCATCCGTCACTACTAAAAGATTTTCAACCGGGATCTTTGATTGTGATAACCAATAGGAAACAGCTTTCCCACTCAGGTTCATAAATGTATTCGGCTTTATCAAAGTAAAATTTTTGCCTGCATATTTGAATTCGGCTTTCCACCCGTACCGATCAGAATTAAACTCTACTTGTTTACTTCCAGCCAGATTATCCAATACTAAAAATCCAATATTATGACGTGTAAATTCATACTCAGGGCCGGGATTACCTAGCCCAACTATTAAAAAGTTTGCCATTTTTATATAATTACAGTCAAAATTACTAAACAAGGAATCAGTTCTTGTAATAGCTGTCATATTCTTTGTGATTGGCAACAGTAGGATATAACTTTGCGGATTCTAAGTAAATATAGCGTGCCGAAAAATTATACCTTAAAGCTTAGCGGACTGGAACCGTTAACAGTAAATAAAGAATCTAATTTTATCAATATAGGTGAGCGTTGCAACGTCACTGGTTCAGCTAAATTCCTGAAATTAATACAGCAGGAAAATTATGATGAAGCCTTACAGGTTGCAATGGAACAGGTGAGGGGAGGGGCACAAGTCCTGGATGTCAATATGGATGAAGGTATGATCGATGGCGAAAAAGCTATGGTCAAATTTTTAAACCTCATCGCCTCTGAACCTGAAATAGCGCGGATTCCTTTGATGATCGATTCTTCAAAATGGGATATTATTGAAGCCGGGTTGAAATGTGCTCAGGGCAAGTGTATTGTCAACTCCATTAGCATGAAAGTGGGAATGGAAAGATTTCTTTACGAAGCCAGAAAAGTAAAGAAGTACGGTGCGGCAGTTGTTGTGATGGCTTTTGATGAAGCTGGTCAGGCAGATAACTATGAAAGACGAATAGAAATAACCAAACGCAGTTACGACATTTTAACAAAGGAAGTAGGTTTCAATCCTGCAGATATCATATTTGACCTCAATATATTTCCTGTTGGTACAGGAATGGAAGAACACCGCAAAAATGCTCTGGATTTCTTTAGGGCAACAACCTGGGTTAAAGAAAACCTTCCTGGGGCTAAGGTAAGTGGAGGTGTCAGCAATGTGTCTTTTTCTTTCCGTGGTAATAATAGGATGAGAGAGGCGATGCATTCATCCTTTCTTTATCATGGAATAAAAGCAGGAATGGATATGGGAATTGTAAATGCTTCTATGCTTGAAGTTTATGACGATATCCCAAAGGATCTGCTGGAAAAGATAGAAGACGTAATCCTGGATAGAAAGGATGATGCTACTGAGAAGCTCCTTGAATTTGCAGAAACCTTAAAAGCAAAAGACAAGAAAGAAGTTGTTGATGAAGAGTGGCGAAAAGGGACTGTTGAGTCGAGGCTTTCACACGCCTTAGTTAAAGGTATCATAGATTTTATTGATGTAGATACTGAAGAAGCGCGACAAAAATATATCCGTCCTCTTAAAGTCATTGAAGGTCCGCTGATGGATGGGATGAATGTTGTAGGGGATCTGTTTGGCTCCGGGAAAATGTTTCTTCCTCAAGTGGTTAAGAGCGCAAGGGTAATGAAAAAATCTGTTGCATACCTGATGCCCTATCTTGATGAGGAAAAGAAATTGAATATGGACCAGGCAAAAAATGCCGGTAAAATTCTTTTGGCAACAGTTAAAGGAGACGTACACGATATTGGCAAAAATATTGTGGGGGTTGTGATGGCTTGTAACAACTTTGAAATCATAGACATTGGTGTTATGGTTTCATGCGAAAAGATCCTTGAGGCGGCAATTCGCGAAAATGTTGATATTATAGGTTTGAGTGGTTTAATTACCCCATCGCTTGATGAAATGGTTTATGTAGCCAAGGAAATGGAAAAACAGGGTTTTAAAATACCATTGCTTATCGGTGGTGCCACAACTTCAAGAATACATACTGCAGTTAAGATTGACCCGGTTTATTCCGGTGCTGTAGTCCATGTTTTAGATGCATCTAAATCTGTTCCTGTGGCTAGTTCTCTTTTGAGTAAGGATCAGAAAGAAGGTTTTTTCAAAAAAATTAAAACTGAATATGAAACTGCAAGGGTAGACCACGCGAACAGAAAAGAGGACAAAGAATACATCTCTTATGAGGAAGCAAGGTCAAACAAGCATAAAATAAATTGGACCGATACCCAGATCTCAGTTCCGAAAATGCTGGGGACTAAATATTTTATAGATTATCCAATAGCAGAGATCAGGGAATATATTGACTGGACACCCTTCTTTCAAACCTGGATGCTTCAGGGGAAATACCCTAAGATTTTTGAAAATGAAATAATTGGGGCAGAAGCGAAGAAGCTTTTCGATGATGCGAACAAAATGCTGGATGAAGTAATCGCAGAAAAGCTATTGACCTGTAAAGCAGCAATTGGGGTATATCCGGCCAATTCTGTAAACGATGATGAGGTAGAAGTCTATTCTGATGAAACAAGAACCAAAGTTTTGCACACCTTCCAATTCCTTCGCCAGCAGGGTAAAAAAGGCAGCAATGTTGCCAATATTTCACTGTCAGATTTCATAGCCCCAAAAGAATCAGGAAAGAAGGATTATATGGGATTTTTTGCAGTTACCGCTGGAATTGGGATAGAACCCCTGCTTGAAAAATTCAAGAAAGACCATGATGATTATAAAGACATCATGATCAAGTCTGTTGCAGATCGTTTAGCTGAGGCCTTTGCTGAATTGATGCATAAAAAGGTGAGAAAAGAAATATGGGGCTATGCTCAAGACGAAAGGTTGGATAATGAACGGTTGATTAAGGAAGAATATATTGGAATTAGGCCTGCACCAGGTTATCCGGCCTGCCCTGACCATACGGAAAAACCACCCATATTTGATCTTCTGGAAGTAACAAAAAATACAGATATAATTCTTACTGAAAGCAATGCTATGTATCCTGCATCTTCAGTAAGTGGGATGTATTTTGCTCATCGGGATAGCAAATACTTCGGTTTAGGCAAAATTGGAAAAGACCAGGCGGAGAACTATGCCCTTAGAAAGGGAATAGACCTGGAAGTAATAGAGAAATGGCTCGCACCAAATTTAAACTATGATGTATAGCTAGTTTGCTATCAGCAATTGCTGCCATCAATTGAGCAAGCCAGATCTTCGTTATGCGGAAAATCCTCTGGTTTTAACGAGTTAAATGCCTGAATGAATGTTTCAGCCGGCTGGGCTCCTGAAATGCCATATTTATTGTTTACAATAAAGAAAGGGACGCCTGAAATTTGCATTTGCTGATAACCCTGTATTTCTTTTTTAATGCTTTCTTTTAATGCTGGGTCATTTATAACAGAAAGGGTCTTTTCTGCTCCCCAGCCAAATTTTTCCATGATAATTATAAGAACTTTTTCATCAGATAAATCTTTTGGTTTTACCATATAAGATTCAAAAAGTTCAGCGGCCACTTTCAGCTGAATGTTTTCAACAGCAGCTGTTTTTAAGATGGCGTGTAGCGGCAAAGTGTTTATTGCTTTTACAATATTTTTAAAATCGAATTCTATACCTAACGAATTGCCAATTGATTCAACTCTTTGAAAAATCTGCTCAAGCCTTTCTTCACTTCCGAACTTATTTAAGAAATATGTTTTGCTGTCAATACCTTCTTTTGGAAGTGTCGGATCTAATTGAAAAGGATGAAACTCGATTTTGAAGTCAAATTCATTTTGTAATTGCCCGATAGCATTTTCCAGATGCTTTTTACCAATATAACACCAGGGGCAGGCAACATCTGATACAACGTCAACAGAAATTTTTGGCTTAAATTTTATCGTTTCCATTGTTTAAAAACACAATTGGGATGATTTTAATTCCCCAAAATTAAAGTGATAAGCAAAGAGCTCTAAAAAGGGTATTATCAGTAATAATGCATCCCTTTTCCAGCATTTGAAACAAATCTTCATTCCTGTTTTTAGCATATTTTCTTGAGGAGGTAAATATTTTCAATCCTTCCGGTGGTGTTAGCATATAACTGCTTAACATGTCAGGATTTGTAAAATCTACCTCATCATCTCCTTCGTATTTTAACCCAACAAGGACAATCTCATCCTGAAGGCATTGATAGCTATAAACGAAGTTTTGAGTGCGCTCTTCTAAAAATCTTATTTTTGCTAGTATACTTTCAAAGACAACATCACTGAATAAATCCAATGTCAGGTTAGCAGCTTCCGGATCATTTTTAAGAAGGTTATCCCATTCTTCTGCAGGTATCCCGTTAACTATAAGAAATTCAATAAACTCCTTTTCAAGCTCTTTTAATTCGCTGATTGTTAGACTTCTGTATTTTGCCATAAAGTGGCAAAATTAATAAAATCTATAAAATTATATTAAATATGGATTGATTTTAAAAGATTTTATAACAACCTCATAACTTTTACATAACAAGTCAAGATTACCTTTGTAAAAGCCAATTTTTGTGCAAACTCTTCATTATAAAACCATTGTAATATCAGACGTCCATCTTGGTTCGGCTGGTAGCAAAGCAAGGGAACTGGCAAGGTTCTTAAAGCAAAACACCTGTGATTTACTCATCCTCAACGGTGACATAATTGATGGTTGGCAATTAAAGAGAAATGGTGCCTGGAAAAGAAAGCATACCCGTTTTTTTCAAAGGGTATTGAAAATGATGGATGAATATAAAACCAAAGTAATTTATACAAGAGGTAATCATGACGATTTTTTAGACCAGGTTTTGCCGCTCAAAATCGGCAGCCTGAGCATTGTGCGTGATTATATTTATGAAAGCCTTGACAAGAAGTATTATATAGTTCATGGTGATGTTTTTGATAGCGTAACCACTCAAATGAAATGGATTGCCAAACTTGGTGATATAGGATATACGTTTTTGCTTTGGATAAACAAAATGTATAATAACTACAGGTTAGTAAGGGGGTTGCCTTATTACTCACTTTCGCAAAAAGTCAAAATGAAGGTAAAATCTGCTGTTAGTTACATTTCAGATTACGAGCAAAAACTGTCTGAACTCGCTAAGTCAAAAGGTTGTAATGGCGTGATATGCGGACATATCCACCATCCGGAAATAAGGATAATTGATGGCATAGAATATCTTAATTCAGGAGATTGGGTTGAATCATTTAGTGCTTTGGTTGAAGATTGGGATGGAACATGGTCAATTGTGTATTACCACGAATCAGGTGAACCAAATGTGAAAAAACCAAGAGAGAAAGAGGCATTTGAGAATATGAAGGCAGTATATTAAAATAATTTGTAGTTAACTTATATTTTTTGTAATTTTAAAGCCACTATTTAAATAATTTTAAAATCTATTCTATAACATAATACGTATCTTTTGGTTATAGAAATACACATAAGGTCCGTGTATCAGCTTTTCACAATATTCCCACTAATTATCAATGAGTTCAAAGCTAAGGTTCGTTGATCCGAACAAATCCAAATTTTATAGTACTGTAAAACAAAGAGTTGATGAATATTTCGTCAACAACAAAATTTCCAAAGATGCAAACCTTGCCATGTATCTTAAATTGTCGTTTTATATGTTAGGCGCATTGGGATTATATCTTACCATTATCAGTGGCGTTCTTATGCCAAACCTGGGTTTGATGTATGTATGTTGTCTGGTCCTCGGTTTTTTTGGGGCCATGATTGGCTTTAATGTTTCTCATGATGCAATTCATGGTTCATTATCATCAAATCCTAAGATTAACAAATTAGTTAGTTATTCGTTTTGCTTTATAGGTGCCAATGCTTATATGTGGAATATCTCTCACAACATAGTGCACCATACATTTACCAATATTCCTGGTCATGATGAAGATATTGAAGTAGCACCCGGGCTTGTAAGATTGTCACCAGCAGATGAAGTAACGGCTATTCATAAATATCAACATTACTATGCTTTTTTATTGTATGGTTTTGCTGCACTTTCCTGGATATTCAGAAAAGACTTTAAGAAGTTTTTTCAAAAGGAAATAGGTAATTATGACAATGCCAACCACCCTAAAATGGCTTATTTCGAACTGTTTTTCTTCAAATTTCTTTATTATTTCCTGGTTATAGCTGTTCCATTAATGGTTTTGGATATTACCTGGTATCA
>JANYCH010000316.1 GCA_025360395.1 Cytophagales bacterium
GAAACAGCAACATGTTCAGCAAACATCGAAGCCGACCACTTTTACCAGTAAATCCATCAAGTTTGAAATTGCACAAAGCAGAGACATTTTAATTGACCATATAACAGAATATAAAAAACTACTTTCAGATGAAATTGAAAATGCCAAAGGAAGGGCGAAAGAGTACGAATCTGCATTTACTGTGCTTCCATCTAAAGAAACAGAGTTTACCAAGCTTAAACGCTTTTATGATTTATATGAAAAATTTTATTTGATGTTAATTGATAAAAAGGCAGAATATGGCATTTCTAAAGCTGGTACTGTACCTGAATTTCAAATTCTTGCAAATGCTGGCGTGTCTAAACTACCTCTTTACCCAAACTCTTTTCAAGTATATTTCATCGGGGCAATGAGCTCTTTGGCTTTATGTTTTCTGTTAATCATTTTTCAATATTTTCTGCATAATACAATTAATAATGTAGGGGAACTGGAGCGGTTATGCCTGGCTCCAATGATTGGCTTTATTCCAAACTTCAGTTCTCAAAAAATGGATTATTCAAAACTGGTAGTTTATGAATTCCCAAAATCTCCTGTAAGTGAAGCTCTTAGGTCTATAAGAACTAATATGGAATTTACAAGTAAAGGGAAAAATAACAGGGTCATAAGTATTACATCAACAATTAGCGGAGAGGGAAAAACATTTATAGCACTTAATCTTGGAGGTATTATTGCTATGTCTGGTCAGAAAGTAATAATACTTGATCTGGATTTAAGAAAGCCAAAAATAAGTAAGGCCTTTGGTACTGATAATCAAAAGGGAATCAGTACTATATTGGTAGGAAGAAGTGAGTTGGAAGATTCTATAAATGAAACTCATATTCCTGGCTATAGTTTTATCAGTTCAGGGCCAGTGCCTCCTAATCCTTCTGAATTGATAATGTCAAAAGAATTCGATAACTTATTAGAACAGCTAAAACTTAAGTTTGATGTGATTATTATAGATACACCTCCTGTTGGTATAGTTACTGATGCGATCCTGGCAATGAAAAAAAGTGACCTTACAATTTATGTTGTCCGTGCAGAATTTTCAAAAAAAGGTTTTGAAAGAAGCATAAACAACCTTATAACTAAGAATAAGTTTCAGAATTTGGTTGTTATGTTAAATGGTTTTGATAATTTAAAATCCTATGCATACGGATATAAGTACGGCTATGGACAAGGATATGGTTACGGCGAATATTATAACATAGAAGAAGGGAAAAAAAATAAAGGTTTTTTTGGAAAAATAAAAAGCTTAATTAATATAGTTTAATGTTCTCTTTGTTCAAAAAGTCTAAACCGGCTGAAATTCTGGGTGATTTTATCCACACGGATATGCATTCGCATTTATTGCCTGGAATAGATGATGGTGCAGATGACATTACTGAAAGTGTAAAAATGTTAACCCGTTTCATTGAGCTTGGGTATAAAAAAGCTATTCTCACACCTCATATTATGGGGGATTCTTACAAGAATACTCCTGAAGGAATAAGAGAAAAATTGAAACTGGTAAAAGAAAGTTCCAAACATTTAAATATAGAAATTGAAGCTGCCGCAGAATATTATGTAGATGATATTTTGTATAACAAGATCCTTGAAGGAATGGAAATTCTCACTTTTGGAGCAAAAAAATATGTATTAATTGAGACATCTTATATCAATGAAGCCTCTTATTTAAACCATGTTACCTTTGAATTAATTTCCAAAGGATTTACTCCGGTAATAGCGCACCCTGAGCGGTATACTTACATGTATGGTAATTTCAAAAAATATCAGGAGCTATTTGACAGAGGATTGTTGTTTCAATTGAATATTAATAGCCTGGCCGGATATTATTCACCTATGGCCCAGAAAATTTCTGAAAAGCTTATTGACAATAAAATGGTGCATTTTTTAGGTACTGATTGTCACAGTATGAAGCACACTGAAATAATCAATAAAGTAAAAAGTTTAAAGTATTACAATAAATTAAGGGATTTACCTCTATTAAATAATTCTTTGTAGTGAAAATTTGTGTAACAGGGGCAACTGGCCTGCTTGGTTCTTTTGTTGTAAGGCAATTAATCAATTTGAATCATTCCCCTGTTTTATTGTTGCGAAAAGGTAGCAATAGGACTCTGATCACCAATGAATTACCACTTTGTAACGTTTTAGAAGGAGATATTCTGGATGAAATATTTTTGGAAAAAATTTTTAGTGATTGTGAGATAGTTATTCACTGTGCAGGGCTGGTTTCATTTAATCCATCAAGAAATAAAGAGATTTTTAATGTAAATGTTTTAGGGACGACCAATGTTGTAAATGCCTGCTTAAATTCTAAAATTAAAAAATTAATACACATAAGTTCAATAGCTGCACTTGGTAGAACTGAATTGGCCAATTCTTACAACGAAGAATCTAAATGGGAAGATTCTGGCTTCAACAGCTCTTATGCCAAATCGAAATACCTGGCTGAATTAGAAGTTTTCAGGGGAGGAGAAGAAGGATTGGATTTTTCTATTGTTAACCCATCAGTAATTGTTGGAGCTGGTGATATTGCAAGGTCAAGTACCAGATTGCTGGGGTTCGTAAAGAGATTTAATTATTTCTACCCTAAAGGTTTTCTCAATGTAGTAGATGTTAAAGATGTAGCAAGGATTGTTGTAGAACTAATTTCGATTCCCCATAAGGATCGGTTGGTATTAAATGCGGGCTCTATTTCATACAAGCAGTTTTATGATTACTCTTCAGAAATATATAAAATTAAATCTCCATCGATATCTTTACCAATCTCAATTATAAAAATAGGGGCCTTTGCAGATCGTGTAAGAAGATTATTTATTGGAGGGGTGCCATTTATAACTAAAGAAAACCTGAAGTTTTTAGGGTCTCATTTTTTATATAGTTCGCTATACTATGATAAGTTATTTAAAACTAACCTAATTCCTCCTAAAATGAGTATTCAAAGCACCATTAAAGAACTGGAAATGATTGCTAAATAATAGTTAGGGCCTTTCACCAAATAAGGCCGAACCTATCCTTACCAGTGTACTCCCTTCTTCGACTGCAATTTCATAATCGCTGCTCATACCCATCGAGAGAATTTTGAAATTATCATATTCAGTTTTAAACTCATCAAAAATAATCTTTAATCCTTTAAATTCATTTCTTATTTGACCACGGTCTTTAGTATTGCTTGCCATTCCCATTAAGCCACATATTTTAACGTTGTCAAGTTTCTCAGAAGCAGTGCTGAGAAGTTCCTTTGCTTCAGTTATATCCATACCGAACTTGGTTTCTTCCTCGGCAATGTGGATCTGCAATAAACAGTCTATTACACGGTTATGCTTTGCAGCTTGTTTATTAATTTCCAGTAAAAGGGAAAAAGAATCCACAGAATGTATTAATGAAACAAAGGGCGCTATATATTTGACCTTATTGCTTTGCAAATGGCCTATCATGTGCCAGTTTATATCTTTGGGAAGCATAAGAAATTTTTTGGCCATTTCCTGGGCCATATTTTCTCCGAAAGTTCTTAAACCTGTATTGTAGGCTTCCTGTAAAGTTTCAGTAGGGTGGGTTTTAGTTACTGCTATTAGTCCACAGTTGTTTTTTATCAGGTATTCTTTTATTTCGTTTACTTTATTGATGTTCATTTTTTAGCTAGGTCAGATGTGTAAAGATACTTTTCCTAAATTTATTTAGGTAATTGGATTGCTGTTTGAAAGTACATATCATTGAATTTTTTAGTTAAGGTTTTATAAAGTTGTATTTTTGTTCTTGTGAATAATCGTATGGTCATTTTAGGGGCGTTGCTGAAAAGTGGTGTTAAGCTGGGGAAAGCTATAGAGCAAGAGAATAAATCCTCTTTTAAACTTCAGAAAAAACAATTAAAAAAACTTCTTATTGAGGCAATTGAAACCGAAATAGGCAGAAAATATGGTTTTGATGAAATAGTGGAAACTATGAGCCTTCTAAGCCTTTCAGGCAAAAAAGATTTTTATAAACTCTACAAAGAAAAAGTCCCGATCTATTCTTACAATAAGATCTATAAGGAATTCTGGCACAAGTGTTTGGATGGTGAAAAGGATGTTACCTGGCCTGGAAAGGTTAAATATTTTGCCCTGAGCTCTGGTACTTCTGAAGCCTCCACAAAACATTTACCGCTCACCAAAACCATGATCAAGGCCATCAGAAAAACGAGCCTTCGTCAGATCCTGGCCTTAAGGGATTATCATTTACCATCAGAAATTTATACAAAAGGGATCTTAATGTTGGGAGGCAGTACTCACCTCAATTATAATGGTACCTATTTTGAAGGAGATTTAAGCGGGATCGGTGCTTCAACCATTCCGTTTTGGTTTCAGCATTTTTATAAACCAGGCAAAAGGATTTCTAAATACAGAGATTGGAAAGAAAAGCTTGAGGAGATTGTAAAAGCAGCGCCAACATGGGACATTGGTTTTATTGTTGGTGTTCCAGCCTGGATTCAGATACTGCTTGAAATGATTATTGAACGATATAAACTCAATAATATTCATGAGATCTGGCCAAATTTATCTGTTTATACTCATGGAGGAGTTTCTTTCGAACCTTATAAAAAAGGTTTTGAAAAGCTTCTGGGAAGACCAATTAAGTATATTGAAACTTACCTTGCTTCTGAAGGTTTTATTGCTTTCCAGGACGATCCGAATATTGAGGGGATGAGAATGATCCTTAACAATGGCATTTTCTATGAATTTATTCCCTTCAATTCTCAAAATTTCAATTCGGATGGTGAGGTCCTCGATTCAGCAGAAACTCTTTTAATCGATGAAATAGAAGAGGGCAAAGACTATGCACTGCTCCTTTCTACTTGTTCAGGTGCATGGAGATATTTGATTGGGGATGTTGTCAGGTTTTTAGATAAGAAGAGAGCAGAAATTATCATTACCGGACGGACCAAGCATTATCTGAGTTTATGCGGCGAGCATCTTTCTGTAGACAATATGAACAAGGCTATTGAAATGGTGGCCAACGATTTTAACCTCAATATTAAGGAATTTACTGTTGCAGGAATACCGTACCAAACTATGTTTGCCCACAAATGGTGGATAGGCTGTGATGAAAAGGTTGATGAAAACCTTTTAAAATTGAAACTGGATGCTTATTTAAAAGAACTCAACGACGATTACCGGGTTGAAAGGATTGCAGCCTTAAAAGACATCATTGTAAAAGTGCTTCCAACACAGGCATTTTACGGGTGGATGGAAAAACAGGGAAAAGTGGGATCCCAAAACAAATTCCCAAGGGTGATGAAAAACAACACGCTTCAGGATTGGGAATCTTATCTGAAAGAAAATTACGTCGTTTGAGGTTGTATGTAACTTCAATTCTAAACCATCAATACACGTGGCACGCTCCTTTTCAATAATATATTAAAAAATATTAATATTGAAACTATGGAAACTGTATTGAATAACTCGCAACATAAAGAAGGTAAAGTTGCCAAAGCAATTGAAGAACAAACTTCCAAATTACCTTCAGATTTATTTCTTTGGGCAGCATTGGGCTCAATGGCCATATCGTTAGGATTGAAGCTGGCTAGAAAAGACCATGAAGCACTATTTGTTGGCCAGTGGCCCGCGCCATTTCTACTTTTAGGTTTATACAATAAAATTGTAAAACTGGAAGGCCACGACAATGAGGAAAAATATTAATCTCGAGTCGTCCAAAATTCAAAAAGCCCCGGATTGGGGCTTTTTTGTTTACAGATAACTATTTCGAAAACGGCAGACAAATACCATTTTCAAAGAAACCTTCACTTTCCTTGTTACCAAAGTAAGGGTATCTGTTAAAAACTGGTTGGGTATGCAAAGGCTTCCAAACGTGATGATATTCCGGACTGGATATTTTAGGTTCTTTGAATTTAAGCACTGTTAACCACCTGTTGCTAAAAGCATTATCTATCTCTTTCTGAAATGTAGTTTCTGGGTTGTATTTGTGAAAATATTCTTGAAAAACAGCTTTCCTTTTTTTTATCCGGGCTTGTAGAGTCGTTAATTGGATCCTGATAATTTCTGCTAAAACCGGGCTTAAACCATAATTATAACCCACCTCTTCATGATGGTAATAATCCTGTTTTGATTTGGCCTGATGGGCAAAATACCGCATTTTATCAGCCAAAATAGAATCATGAGTTACTACACACCCCCCAGCACCGCCTGAAATTATTTTATTCCTGTTAAACGAAAAAACCCCAATAGAACCGAATGTACCTACCTGACGCTGGTTAAATGTAGAACCAAGAGCATTAGCAGCATCCTCAATAATGGGAATTTTGTAGTTACTGGCAATATTCAAAAGTAAATTCAGCTGAGCCGGGTTTCCATAAGAATGGACTATAATAATTGCTTTTGGTTTTTTTCCTGCCGATAGTCTGGCTTTAATGGCACTTTCTAAATGTTCAGGAGAGATGTTCCAGCTATCTTCATCAGAATCAACAAATACAGGAATGGCCTTCTGATACAATATCGGGAATGCCGATGCTGCAAAAGTAAAAGTGGGACAAATCACCTCATCGTCTTCAGCAATACCCAATGCTAAAAGGGCTAAATGCAGGCCACTTGTTGCAGAACTAACTGGAATACAATAGTCTGACTGAACAAGCTTTTTAAAATCATCCTCAAAATTTTTTAATACTTCTTCGCCTCTGCCTTGTTCGCATTTCTTTAAAACAGACACCAGTTGCTCAGCCTCAATACCGCTAAAATCTGGCAGAGAAAGTGGCTTTAGACCTTTTGGTAATAACGAATCTTTAATCAATTGTTTTTATTATTTTACCAGGAACACCCTGCACCAAACTATAATCCGGAATATCTTCTAAAACAGAGCTTCCTGCGGATATCTGTGACCATTTACCAATTGTAATGTTAGGCGCAATAACTGCGTTGGCTCCGATCAAACATCCTGCCCCAATTTTAGAATTTCCACACACAACTGCGCCTGGCGCTATATGTACAAAATCTTCAATTATGCAATCATGCTCTACAATGGCACCTGTATTTATTATTACGTGTTTTCCGATAATACAGCCGGCATTTAGAATTGCACCTTGTAAAACCATACAACCTTCAGCTATAGAACAAGAAGCAGAAATGATATTTCTTGAAAAGATAGCAGAACCAAATTTGTGTTTGACTTTAATAGATAACTGTTTACGTATTTTATTGTTCCCAATCGTAATGATCACACAGGCATTTTCATGTTTACTCGGATCATAACCTTGAAAGACTGGTAAATTCTGAAACACACCAGACCTTGCTCCATCATCAAAGAAACCCGTCACAGCTTTGTTTTCACTCAAAAGACATTCTAAAACTACTTTTGCATGTCCGCCTGATCCGTATAAAATGTACTTTTCCAAAAAAACTACAGGTTATAAATCCTTGCTGCTTTCAATAAACCACAAACTGTTAAGGAATCTGTGATTTCGTCTTTCAAAACCATTTCTACAGCCTTTTTTAAGGGTAGTTTCCAGATCTTAAGGTCCTCAGTTTCTTCAAATTCAGTTTCACCTTCAGTTAATTCTTCTGCAAGATAAATCCAACCCTCTTCATCGGTTACAGAGTTTGAAGTATGGATCCTTGAAATCAAGGTCCATTTGCCGGCAGTAAACCCGGTTTCTTCTTTTAATTCTCTTTTAGCAGATTCTAATTTATCTATTTCAATAGGGCCTCCACCCATCGGGATCTCCCAGGAATATTCTTCCAAAGGATACCTATATTGACCTACCAGCCAGGTATTCAAATCCTTGTCTACCGGAATAATACCTATTGCCTTGTTTTTAAAATGAACAACCCCATAAATACCTTTACCTCCTTTTGGATTTAAAACCTGTTCTTCCCTTACATGGATCCACGGATTGTCATATATATCTTTGGAGGAGAGTTTGATCCAGGGATTGATATGTTGTTCTGTTGACATGAATGCTGTTCTGAAAAACAAAAATATAGTAAAATGCCGAGATAAGTTAATTCTCAGATTAAGCATAAAGATACTGGATCAATCATAGTTTTTCAGTTTTTACCTCTATTTTTGAACACCAGAAAACTATGTTCCAAAAACTGCTCAGAATTTTATTACTCTTCTTTTTTTTAACTCCTTTGGCAGTTTTCGCGCAGGAAAGGATTG
>JANYCH010000147.1 GCA_025360395.1 Cytophagales bacterium
GCTTTGATTTTTGCATCTTTAGATAATCCTTTTTTTCTTCCTCCAATTCTGCCACGATCTCTAGCTGCCTGCAAACCAGCCATAGTTCGCTCTCTTATAATCTCTCTTTCAAACTCCGAAAGACCGGCAAATATGTTGAAGATAAGTCTGCCTTGGGGAGTGGTAGTGTCAATTTGATCCTGAATACTGGTAAAACCAATTCCAGCTGTTTCAAAATCAGAAATCAAATTGATTAAATGTTTTAAGGAACGGGCAAGCCTGTATAATTTCGTGAATTGCTTATTAATGCCATTGCTCACCGAGATTATAGCCGCCAACAAATTATTGAAATTCGGAAATACCCCAATTATTTGGAGTTTGAAAGTCCGGGACATTTTCCACAAGGAATTAATGAGACTAATTTTTTAAGAAAAACAAATCCTAGAAATCCAGGCATTATGGATGTTCTTAGGGAAGTAAATTATGCTGAAAAAGCAGGTAGTGGTTTCGATAAAATATTCACAGCCTTGCTTTCTAGAGGAAAAAATCTACCCAGACCACATCAAACAGAAGATTCTATTTTATTTAGAATAGAGGCTGATATATATTCTGAAAAACTTGCAGAGCTTAGTTTGATGTACAAACAAAGCACAAGAAAAGACATTGATTTAGAGAAGCTACTGGTTCTTAATAGCATTTATACAGGTGAGAAACTAACATTTCAACAATTAGAGCAATCGCCATTTATTAACAACTATCAGTTGAGAAAAATCCTCACTGAATTACAGGAATTAGAATTTATTGAAACCACTGGAAAAACATCAGGACTGAAATATATAATTCATAGAAGCAAGCTTATAACTACTGAAGATAAAATTGGTTATACCCGCCTTAAAAAGCAAGAGAAGGCAAGACAGATTGAAGCCATTATTCGTTACTTGGAGATTGCAGATGAAATTGATAATGAAGCTGCGCGTAAAATGCTTAATCTACCTGATTCAAATGCTTCTTATGTATCCAGATTGTTTTCTGAAATGGTAGATAAAAATATTATTGAAATAGCTCAGGAAGGCCGTCACAACCAGAGAAACTATAAATTAAAACTATAATTGCAAAGAAAAAAGTATTGATACTCAACATAATAAAGAATTCTTCTTTGCAATCTTCTTTGCAAAGAAGATAACTTACAATAGACTTGCAAAGAAAGACTTTCTTCATAAAACCATCAATCTTGAAAACCACCATTGTTAAAGCCATCTTATTTGGAACTTCAATAGGATTAGCAATTCTTGGTTTATTTTTAGCTCTATCAATGACGGTTGGTATTTTAAAAGAAGGAGAAAGTGAATATTTTATATTTTTGCCTATAAGTATATTGGCTCTTGCAGGATGGGTTTTTAAGAAAGCTTTAAAATTTTAAAGGAAAAATTCTCACAAAAAGATTATATTATACTTCGATATGAATATCAAAAAATAATAGACTAGCCATAATTAGTAAAATACCAGCAAGCAATATTTTCATAAATTACATTTCAAAAGAGAATCTATGCGTTACCTAATAACATTTATTTTTACGATTTTATCTATTTTGCTTGTACAAGCCCAATATGTTTTCCCGAGTTATGAAAAAAGCATTTTGGCAAAAAATAAGAAACTTGCAGTTCAGCTTCGCGAAGAGATCTCAGAAAAAGAAAAAAAACAGAATGATTACATGAAGCAGATATTTTCCACTTATTTGTCTAACTGGGAAAAAATAGAATTCTGTGGCAAGGAGAGAATAAATCAACTAAAAAAAGCAAATGACAATGAATACATTCTTTTGACACAGGATTCAATGATATTTACATATGGCAGGAAAGTAAATTACTTAAATGCAAATGGCATGAACTCTACAGCCATTCAAGAATACATTTATTACTATTATACCTTTGATATTTCTAACGGAGAAGATCTTATAACAAGTGTTGAACTCAATAGTGGTAATTTGCATCCTTCTGACTACCTTTTTATTTGCCAACAATTTAACCGACTTATAAAGAGTGCTCAAGAGAAGATGCCTCTTAATGATTATTATAATGTAAATAAAAATATTGATATAATTAAAATTAAAACTCTTCTTTTACCCGAAGATCTTTTTAAAAGCAAGTATCACAAAAAAATTACCAGTTATTACAAATATCCATGCAAGTTTGTAAAAAAGGAAGAATTTGAGAAAATCGTGTTGTCAAGAGATTCTACTGCTATTTATCCAAAGATTATAGCGACGTCTTCTAGGTCTTCATATCAATGGCTATTTGTAAATGCAAAAGATGGTGCAATACTTTCTTTAATGAGTTATGGAGGCTTTCAAGGCTCCAAGAATAAGCCTAAACTGTTTATAAAGCCCTCACACCTCAAATATAATTATGCAAAATTTGCTCAGAAGTTAAATAATTTTTATAAGTAGTGTTTATTTTGTTTTAATCTATGCATACAGAAAAGGAATATATTAAAGCGTTTTATCAAAAATAATTACTCAACAGGAATTAAACTGTTATGACAATAAGCAATTTTTTGAAGAAAGAAAATAGGAGCTAACAGTATTGTTCTTACCCAAACAACCGGCACTACAGAATATGATTATTTGAGATTGGAAGCCAGCGGTACATCTGTAATTACTTCGATTGAAAATGAGATAGAAAATGCTGGAGAAATTGAGGTATATCCAAATCCATTTGACAATGGGCTGAATATAATGTTGAATGGCAAATATTCTATTTATGACTTGACAGGGGTGCTGGTCGAAAATGGCGAATGCCAAAATACTTGTGTTGTAGGTAAGAAATTAACGTCAGGAATTTTCATGTTGGAATTCAATTCTGAAAGTAGTTTAAAAAAGGTGAAAATTACGAAAGAATAAATTAACTTTTTTTGCTTGATATTTTAGACATAAGCTATTAGCTAATGTCTTTTTTTGTTGATAATACAAGCATATGGGACAAGGAAATTACTTTTAAGAGTTTTATTAGAACTGTTTCCTCGTTATTTTTTGAAAGTAAAATGAATCTGATTATGAATACCTTTTAAGGTATGTGTCTTACAAAACAATCTCTTACCAAAACAAAAATGATATTTCTTTAACAAACGTTTTCTTCTTTAATTCCTAGGGATTTTGAAATGGTTTTGTCCATCTTGTTTCAGATAGACTAATTTCTACCAAAAATTAGAAATTAAATTTTTCAATCCTTTGACTTTTTAAATCCCCTTAAATCGAATTGGGTTCATACAATTAATAACTAAAAGAAAAAGATTTATTCTGTGAGGTAAAATATTAAATTAATTCATGGTGTATAATTTTTATAATTTAGTTTTTTTTACTTTAGCAAGTTGACAATTCCTATAATCACTTTATACTCAGGGAAACCAATAGATGATTTTTTGCAAGAACTATTTTGTCACTTTCATTTTAAATCGATTGAATTAGGCGTTTTTTAAATGCGTTTTACATTGTATATTGATAACAAAATAGATCAAGAGATGGAAGCAAGATTCAAAAGCCTATCCCTATTCGAGTTCCAGCAACGCTTTCCAGACGAGGGTTCCTGCCTTGCCTAC
>JANYCH010000340.1 GCA_025360395.1 Cytophagales bacterium
CCTGCTCCACCTTGAGTTATGCCCAACCAGCAAGTGCCTATTATTTCGCTTCCACCTCAACTTATTATTTCCTGCAAAACCACCTTAGCTTCCTAAATCGGGATAAGGAATGGGCCCACAATCCGGCGGTTGGTATTGGTTGAGGTACCATAGGTATAATTGGCGGCTCCATCATCCTTGGTGAGACACACCGAACTGATGTAATTGTTCTTAATTAACATGTTGTTTCCATCTGCGAAATTAACGCCAAGAAATCCACAACGATCAATCCGGTTTCGCAGAAATGTCTGTGATTGTCCGTAGAGCACTACGCCATAATAAGCGTTTTCGCCTCCCTGACCCATGCCCGGCCACAAGGAATTGTCTTGGAAGAGGTTGTCAGCAAGCAACATATTAGGACCTCCTATCCCAGCCATATTGTTTTGCACATTTAACATTTGGCAATTTGAGAAAGTGGTATTGGCCCCATCTAATAGCAAACCATTCTTGCCAGACTTGTCTATCTTAATATTCTTGTAAAGCTGATAAAATCCATACCCGTTCAAGGCAAGATTGTTTGCCATCGCCAAGGTCAGGTTTTCAAACTTGGTGTAATTCGCTCCGTTTACCTTCAAGGGTTCGTCGCGGGCCGTTACCCGAATGTCATAGGTAGAGGGGTTTGCCGCCAGATAGATGTAGACCTTTTTGGCCACCGAATCGTAGGCCCATTCCTTATCCCGATTTAGGAAGCTAAGGTGGTTTTGCAGGAAATAATAAGTTGAGGTGGAAGCGAAATAATAGGCACTTGCTGGTTGGGCATAACTCAAGGTGGAGCAGGTTTTAGAGTTGATGGTCCATCGATCAAATATCCAATGCTGAGTTCTGATAATGACTTCGCCACCCGTGAAGTCGGCCAGGGAAGAAAGGTCTGCATCGGAGAAGCTGGTGGCACTGCCAATGGCATCCGGGTACAGGTTGGTATCGTCGGGATAGCGGCCCATGGGTACCAAAGCATTATTCACCGTCAGGGCGTTTACGTAGCTCGGGCAATCCGGGCAAGACACTTCCCAGAGGTTGGTGCCTTTGCTGACCCAGCCTGTGAGGGTTTTACCCGCATCCAGAACAGGATTGTTGCCAGTGCCATAGGCTCCCACGTAGATGCGCTGGGCAGCCGTACCCGCTTTGGTAAAGAGCATACTCTCGTAAAAAACGGAACCCCTTTGCAACAAGATGCTATCGCCGGGCAGAAAAACAGCCTGACTAGTGTTGACTTTGGCAATGGTTTTCCAGGCACTCGATGGGCTTTTGCCCGTAGCCGCGTCGTTGCCTGCATTGGAAACATAATAGTTGGTGGCAAACAAAAATGGAGTGTAGAAGAGTAATAGCAATGTAAGGCTGACACGCCGGTACCTAGAGTAAAAAGTTAACGATATAGTACTGCCAATCAGGATAGTCAATCCTAAGAAATAGCTTTGGATTGGTTTCTTTATGGTTTTCACTTCTTTATATTTCAATAGATATTTAAGTTTTACGACTTGAATAACCTTCCATTTATTATACTGGCTTAATAAATGGAAGGTTCTATCAACTTCTATTTCTGAATTACAAGTTTGTTAATAGAATAATGGCCATTACCAGAAACTTTAACATGATAAATGCCAGAAGGGTAAGATCTTAAGTCAAATTCAGAGGCATTCTCTCCTATATTATCTTTCCTGATTACATCAGTTCCAAAAGCATCTGTTACCGTCACTTGTCCATTATAAGGGTTTTGTACGGAAAAAATTCCACTTGTGGGGTTTGGATAAATGAGTTGTTGTGTATTAGGGTTATTATTACCATCTATACCAGTTATAACTACAGGTAAGATATCCCACATTTGGTTATCGGTGCCCAGGGGCGTATAGATTGATATGCCTGCTTTTTCACTTTGCAAAGAATTGAATACCTCTACATTTTTAGCTGCCTGTATGGCTAGGATGTAATACGTTCCGTTCCCTGCCTGTAACAAACCAAAACGTTGGTTAGCTCCGTTCACATCATTATAAACCTGTACACTTGATTGGTTTTCAGTTTTTTCATTGGATATATCTAAAATTAAACCTGCCTGATTGTTTTTTATCTCATATACACCATTTTCAACCTGG
>JANYCH010000345.1 GCA_025360395.1 Cytophagales bacterium
CCAAGTACTAATGTCATCCCTTTTTTACAATCTTGTAGCTCAAAAAAATGGCCATAATAGTGGCGCAAATTGCTACGTATCCTACAATGTGATAATTTTCGAGCTGGCCAGTTGGAGAAAGAACAATAATTTTGCCGGCTACAAAAGCAGCAATACCAGATCCAAATTGCTGAACTGAGGAGTTGATGCTCATAAAACTTCCTCTTACCTGGGGAGGAGCTGCTGAACTTGCGATTGCAGATGCAGGAATCATTCTGCCACCCATTACCACAAAGAAAAAGGCTGTTACACAAAGGATTAAAGGTAGTGGCATAGGTGACATGTTCGTTATCAAAAACACCGGAATAGCTGAAAGCCCGGCTGAAATCGCAAAGACCTTTGATTTTCCATATTTATCTGCAAGCTTCCCTATAATTGGCGAAGTGAAAATTGTGACCCCACCTCCAACCAGGTATATTAAGAACAAATCTTTTTCTAAAAACCCAACATTACTTACCATGTACGGACTTATAAACGGGATGATAGAAAACTGTCCAAACATCACAAAAAGCATAAATAGTAAAGAGATTGATGTATTCCTTGTAGTGAAAAAGCCTATGACTGTATCGGTGACTTTTAATTTACTTGCATTTAAATGATCTTTTAAAGAGGGAACGAAAATGAAAATGAACAAGAAGACAAAAACACTAAGCCCACCCAAGACCATAAAAGGAAATTGCCAGTTATGAAGACTTGCAAGATATAAACCAGCAGGAACTCCCACAACAGAAGCCACTGAAAAGGAGGCCATCACGATCCCCATGGCAGAGGCCCTGTTCTCAAAAGGAATAACATCTGAGATGATGGCCAGGATCAAAGCTCCCAGGATACCTCCGAAAAATCCGGTTAATACTCGGGCCAATGTTAGAACATGATAGTCGTTTGCGAAAGAGCAGGCAAATGTACCAGCAATAAAGCCCAGGTAACAAAAGATCAAGGCTGTTTTTCTGTCGAACCTATCTATAAAAAAGGCAGCAATAATTCCGGAAACCCCTGCGCTGAAGGTATAGGCTGAAACTACAATACTAAATTGAGATGGACTGATTTGGAAAGCCCTCATCAATTGAGGTCCCAAAGGCATCATAATGACAAAATCTACAATATGGGTAAATTGAATAAATGCGAGAGTGAATAGAAGGAGTTTGACTTGTTTAGTCATTAGAAAGAAAGCTTAAAAGTAAATCTAATTTATAAATAGCTGTTGTTTCACAGAAAACATGCCAACAAAATATATGTTTGGAATAGTTACTTTAACTTCATTTTGGCTTGCTTTGATTGTTGTCTTAGTAAGACTACGGTGGTGTAGGAGGGAATCGAATGCCCACTGGTTTCAGGTTCCGCAGGGTCACTGAATTCAGAATGGGAAAAGGTGGAATGCGTCCGGGCAGGATTCGATAGTTTTAAATAAAAGTGATATTTTTGTGAATGGCCTCATGTTACAAATTTGGAGAAAGCCAAATGCCAAATTTTATTACTTGTACAGTTATAAACCGGATAGATGTTTTCAGCACCTATTGCATTAATGAAAATAGGAACGAGCGAACCCAAGTCAGAATATCTTCATCAGAATCCGGTAAGGTCTGGATATGTTTGGAGCGCAAATGAATATAATTATAGCAGTTCAATTGTTTATTCAACAGAACAGGAAGGATTACTGCCAATTGAGAGATTATGAATTAGTGCCCAGACAAAGTACTTTCTTCTTATGTTAGGTTTAAGTGGTTCTTTGGAACACTTAAAGCAGAGGGTAAGATATTTTTGACTTTCAAAAGCAAAATGACAGAGTCAATACACGGAGATGGAGGATATAATTATCAGGTTATTGATGTAGGTGTAGATTTATATAGAAATAAATGACGGTTGTAGACTTTATATTTAAATATGTACCCTATAGGACATATACATATTTTAAAAGTTTGAATGTAGATGATTATAGATCCAGAACTAAGGGATTTTTAATTGTAATTGCCTTGTTCCAATTAAGTCCAATATATGTTGTTTTATTAGAAACTGATTTATATGTAAGGTCTTCAAATTTTGATGAAAAAATTAAAATTGGAATACTGGTTATATCATTATACGTAATATTTGGAATACTAGTAAATTATTACGATGCAAAGCTTAAGAATATGATAAAAAATTATGATGAAATGGATCAAGAAAAGCATAGGAAACTTACCAAATTTTATTTTCTATACTTTTTCCAAATCTTTGTACTATTTGTTTTATCCTGTTTATTTCTAATTTAAATGAATTAAATATTTTATATTTTATCCAAAAAGTCCTAAACCCAAATAGTCCCCGAATAATCATCGTTTGTAACGAGGATTTCCGAGAGCCGCGTTTCCAACGCTATTTGATTAACCAAATCGATCCACTCTTTTATTTCCTTAAAATTTAAGATGTAACATTTTTCTTAAAGTAAACAGTAAACTTGCTTCCCTTCCCAACCTCACTTTCAACCTGAATATCTCCTCCAGAATTCTGGACTATTTTCTTTACTATATACAATCCAATACCAGTTCCTTCTGCATGGTCATGGAACTTTTTGAACATTAAAAAAACCTTGTCCTGGTCTTCTTTCCTGATTCCCAAACCATTATCCTTTACAGTTAATAATATTTCAGTTTCGGTTTCATTTAAGGAGATATGTACTTCAGGTTTCTTTGCGGGGTCAAGGTATTTAATGGCGTTATCAATCAAATTGTAAAGAATGCTTCGCAGGTTTCTGCGGGAAAAATTAATTACTTCCTTTTCATTAAAATTTACGACAATATTTACTTTGGAATGGGTTATTTTATCCAGAATACTTAATCTGATATCCTCTAAAAGTTCTTCAAAGTTTACTTGTTCTTCATCATCGTTTTGAAGGTTTTGTACCTTAGATATATCTGTGAGGTCAAGAATTGTCCGTTTGAACCTTTGAATAGATGTATCCATCATTTTTATCAATGATTTGGCACCATCATTTATTGCATTGTTATCTTCAAATTCATCATATAAATTAATGAGCAATGCTTCTATATTGGTAATAGGAGATTTTAGATCATGAGATGCTGTATAGACAAAATTATCAAGGTCAGAATTTACAATTGTTAGCTGCTTATTTGTGTCGCTCAATTCCTCATTGGTTGCCCGTATTTCCTCATTTGCAGCTTGTAGTTCCTGAACAGCACTATCAAGTTCTCTTGTGCGCTCAATTACTTTATTCTCAAGCTCGAGATTTAATTGGTTTACTATGTTTTTGGATAGGACCTGCGAAGAAACATCCAGTGCAATTGTAACTACCCCGACTATATTACCATGAATATCTTTAAAAGGTTGATAGATAAAATTGAAATATCTTGGTTCTATAATGCCATTTCTTGACATTTTAACTTCGTATTCATTTCCAATAAAAGGTTCACCAGTTGAAATAACATTTTGAAACAATATATCTAAACCTTGTCCTTTCAATTCTGGCAATGCTTCCAGCAAAGTTTTGTTTAAAGCTTGCTCTTTTGTTTTGTCCCAAAGTTGAAGAATATAAGGATTGGCAATTTCAATTGTCAAGTCTTTGGCAGTCATGTATGAGAAACCTACCGGGGCCTGTTCAAAAATCTGGTTGAATTGTAAAAGCTGTTGGTTGGCCATTTTTTGACTTTCGACTAACAAAGACCTGTCCTTTCTTAAATCTTCTTCAGCTTTTGTTCTGTCCCTGTCTGCTGTATCATCAAAACTTACAACCAATAATTCATCACACTTTTTAGCTGATAAATGGAAAAAATTGTCAAGCCCGTCATAGGAATAATTCATGCTGTATTTTCCATGCTCTCCAGACAAAAATGTGTCCCGGTAAAAAGCGAATATTCCGGTTTGGATTGCATGAGGAAATAGTTTAAGAAATGTTTCAGCAGGCTTTTCTGGTAATTTCAGCATACGCTGGGCCGATTTATTGAGCCAGATATATTCCAGGTCTGTAATAATACCTTCAATTCTAACAGGCTTGAATAAGATTACACCCGAAATGGAAACCTCCATTAATGACTTAAGGATGCATTCCTGAGAAGATATATATTCGGTGGCTGTTAATAAGGAGTTCATTCTGAATTTTTCACCTTAAAATTAAAATTATAGTAGAGCCCAGATAATTACGTTTA
>JANYCH010000356.1 GCA_025360395.1 Cytophagales bacterium
CCATCACGCTCAAAACTAACCACTCCTGCCAATTGAGCATCCAAAAAAGCTCCCAATGTAAAGCTGTCAACCTTGTCGAGTGTCGGAAAACTCTCGTTCATTTCATCATTTGGAGAAATCCGGAATTTCTCACCATCTTCAACCAAACCTTTAAGAAAAAAGCTCTTATACATTTCAGCCTGATCCGACGTTATTTCAGAAATGATAAAATTATTCATGAGTTTCTTCCTCCTCCTCTTCAGTCGTTTCACCTTCAAATAAACTTTTCATCGTGGTGAACATAAACTCTGTCTCCTCCTTTTTTTGGTTGAAATCTTCATCCAGCTTTACATTGTGTTCATAGTGCTTCCAATGCTTTTCTGCTTTCCGTATAACCCTTGGGGTAATGGCAAACTCCTCATTATCCAAAATTTCTTTGGCCATTGCCGATACTTTAAAATTTCCAAAAAGGTAGAGTTTAAATACTTCCACAAAATATTCACTGCAATCAAACCCAGACAATGCATCTGTTAAAATTCCTTTCAAAAATGGTTCTTTGCCGTTTTTTATCAGTTCAAATATTGATTCTGTTGCCAGTGCGTTGTCTTTGCATTTAGATAATGCCCTGGCCGCCAGGTGTACTGTATCATAACTGTCTGATGACAACAACTCAACCAGCTTATTTACAATTTCTTCTCCTCCGATTTCAGCCAATTTATCTGCGGCAATAAATGCGTTATTGTCTTCTCCTGCCTCAACTATTGAGAAAAGTTCTGCAATTTTTTCCTGACTGTATTCCATTTTTAATATTTCAGGCAAGTTAAAGATTTGATTTCTGATAAAACTATTTCTGCTTTTTTTGAATTTAACAATTGGCTCATAACAGGGAACCTATTGCATGGAAATAATTAAATTTGTTAAACTTCAACAAAGCATGGGTTTTATTCACTATCTATTTTTCTTACTATTAGTTCCCGCTTTTACTAATGCCCAAGACGTTTTGAAAGTTGTGCTGAAAGAATCCAGGGAAACTTACTTTGTGCTAAGGTCAGATAAATCGGTAAAGCATGGAAAATACGATAAAAGGGGACGACTGAATGAAAAGATCGCCATCGGAATGTATACAAATGGAGAAAGATCGGGCATATGGGAATTTTACGAAGAAGGCAACCTGACCCAGAAATATGATTTCAGTAAACATGAGCTTGTTTGGTTTGATCGTCCACATCATGCTAAAACAATAAAATACAAGGTGATAAGAAGTTCAGACACTCTGGAAACGAGCCTTTCAAGGCCCCCTCTTTACATTGGAGGACATTTCCTGCTTACCGAGGAAATATTTAATACTGCAAATTATCCGAAAGAAGCATATAAAAATGGTATTGAAGGCGATGTACTTGTATCATTTACAATTGACGAAAAAGGAAGGACAAGCAATTATAAAATTGTGAAAGGGATAAGTTATAGTTGCGATGAGGAGGCGATCAAAAACATGCAAAAAACAGACGGTCATTGGATTCCGGCCCTGTTAAAACATGAAACCGTAAAGGTGGAATATATTATGCCGGTAAAATACAGGTTGTCTGACTAAATATTGCCGAGTTTAAAATTTAGTTGGGTTTATTCTTATTAAGCTGCAAACATCATAAACACAACCTAATACAAGTTCTGTCCGACTTTGATTATCTTTGCCGGGTAGAAAAACACATGAACAGAGAAGTAAGAGTAAGATTTGCGCCTAGCCCAACAGGTGCATTGCATATAGGAGGTGTTCGCACCGCATTATACAATTATTTGTTCGCCCGCAAAATGGGTGGAAAAATGTTGCTGAGAATAGAAGATACTGACCAGAACCGTTTTGTAGAATTTGCTGAAAAATACATTCAGGATGCACTGGCATGGGTAGGAATTAAATTAGACGAGAGTCCATGGCAGGAAGGGCCAAATGCCCCATACCGTCAAAGTGAAAGAAAACCAATGTACATGCAATATGCAGTGCAGTTGGTAAACGAAGGAAAAGCTTATTATGCTTTTGATACTTCAGAAGAACTGGATGAAATGCGCAAAAGAATGGAGGCCGCAAAAGTGGTTTCGCCCGCTTACAATTCCATTACCAGGGCCCAGATGAAAAATTCTTTGACTTTGCCTGAAGACGACGTCAAGGCCAAACTTGAAGCAGGAGATCCATATGTAATCAGGATCAAAGTACCACGAAAAGAAGAAATACGTTTTCATGACTTAATCCGGGGTTGGGTAATGGTGCATTCTTCAACCTTGGACGACAAAGTGCTGATGAAATCGGATGGTATGCCTACTTATCACCTTGCCAATATTGTGGACGATCATCTGATGAACATTAGTCATGTAATACGTGGAGAAGAGTGGCTTCCTTCTGCACCTTTGCATATTTTACTTTATAAATATCTTGGTTGGGAAGCAACAATGCCTGAATTTGCGCATTTACCTTTATTGCTAAAACCTGATGGTAATGGAAAATTAAGTAAAAGAGATGCCGATATGCATGGTTTTCCTGTCTTTCCCTTAGAATGGAAAGGCGAAAATGGAGATATGGTAAGAGGATTCCGGGAAGATGGATATTTAGCTGAAGCAATGGTAAACTTCCTTGCCTTACTTGGATGGAATCCAGGAACTAACCAGGAATTATTCACAATGGATGAATTAATCCAGGAATTTTCTTTGGAAAAAATCAGCAAATCGGGAGCTAAGTTTGATATTAACAAGGCAAAATGGTTTAATCAGCAATACCTGAAACAAATGCCTGATGAAGTTCTAGGTGAAAAATTGCTGGAAGGACTAAAAAGCAAAGGCATTCAATGCAATCGGGAAAAGGCTTCTAAAATTGCTCATTTACTTAAAGAACGGGTAGTTTTCGATAATGAACTGGCTCAGGAAGCACTATTCTTCTTTTCAGCCCCGGAGAATTTTTCAGAAGAAGCTGTAAAAACAAAATGGAATTCAGATACAGCCTTTGTTGCAACAAGCTTACTTGAAAAGATTAGTTCTTTATCAAGCTTTACAGCAAGCGGAGTAAAAGAGATCGCACATCAGATTATAGAAGAGAAAGGGTTAAAACTTGGTAAAGTAATGCCGGGTGTAAGGCTAATTCTTACGGGTGCAACTTCTGGTCCGGATCTAATGGAAATAATAGAAGTCCTTGGCAAAGAAGAAGTTATAAGAAGGTTTAAAAGTGGAATTGAAAAACTAAGCGGAAGTTTGGTCAATTAATTAGTTTGTAAGGCAATGGAATATGTTAAAAAAGCTTTTATTCCTTTTGACTATTTTGTGGGGATCCCTGGTGTTCGCACAAGATCCCCAGTTTTCCCAATATTATTCAGCGCCTTTATACCTTAATCCTGCCTTTACAGGGTCTACAGGCTGCACAAGACTGGTCAGCAATTACCGCAACCAGTGGTTTGGATTAGATAAACCTTACAATACTTTTGCATTTTCAGCTGATCGAAACCTGGACCTGATAAACAGCGGAATAGGGATCCAGTTTTTGAGCGATCAGGTAGGAAAAAACGGTATTTCTACTGTTGATGTTTCCTTACTTTATTCTTACAGAATTGACCTTTCTAAAAAATATAGCATCCGTGCCGGAATTCAGGCAGGTTTTGGAAGCAAGAACCTGGATATTTTTAAACTTACATTCCCCGACCAGTTTACAGATGATGGATTTGAGGGAAACACTTCTGCTGACTATGCGGGTAAGCGAAACCGGGTAAACTATGCTGATATTTCATCAGGTTTACTTTTCTATTCTGCCCACTTTTGGGCAGGGATTACAGCCAAGCACATGAACGAACCAAATCAAACGTTTTTCTTATCAGATAACCTTTCGCGCTTACCGGCAAAATTCACACTTCATTCAGGTTATAAAATTGAACTCAACAATGAGAGCAATGTCCGGTATGACCAAAAATCTCACAGATCTAAAAGCATCTCTCCCACATTTTTGTACAAACATCAGGGATCTTTCAACCAACTTGATATCGGGATATATTATATGACAAGCCCGCTTTTTATCGGGTTCTGGTACAGAGGTATTCCGCTTATAAAAACAGTAGATTCTTTTACCAACAAAGATGCTGTAATAATACAGGCAGGAATAAGGTTTGAAAGGTTAAATTTTGGATATAGTTTCGATTATACTATTTCCCAGCTATCACCTTATTCACGGGGCTCACACGAAATCTCTTTGGGCTATGTATTTTGCTCTGGGAAAAAGAAAAGCAGGGAGAGATTAAAAACCCTGCCCTGCCCCGATTTTTATAATGAAGGACTTTTTAATTAAATTATTTTACACTAAGTATCTCTCCCCGTGGGTCAATTTTTTCTCCTTCTTTAAGCACAAATTTGTTTTTATCCTTTTTTGTAATGTTTCCGTCCAGGTTAATTTTTGTCCCTTCAACAGTTACTACAGCTTTATCAAGCTTTGTTGGTTTCCCTTCATGAACCATCCACATTTTACCATTCTTCATGATATAATATTCCATCGGAAGCTGTCCGGGCAATTGTCTTTTATCTACCGGGATCAGGATACCATCCAGGCTCAACCTGTCATTTTCTTTGAGTATTATTTTAGATCCGTCTGATTTTTGTACAAAGCCATCAATCTTCACAATCATTTTGCCTTTGATGTTGTAATCTTCCTTTAATAAACCCGGTTTTCCGTCTGTAACCAGCCACATTCTGCCTTTCAGCATGGTGATGTAGTTTTTATCTGGATTAGTAGTCTCTTCGGGTTTCTCATCAGGAAGTTCATCTCCCGTCAATGAAATTCTTTGTCCCTCATGAAGTTGTATTTTGGAACCATTCGGCTTGATAATATGGCCGGTTTTCAGGATTTTGGATCCATCAGAAAGGGTTATTTCCTTCG
>JANYCH010000363.1 GCA_025360395.1 Cytophagales bacterium
TTCTCAGAATCAGCACCCACCCTTCCGCACTCTGCCTGAGGTCAGAACTGACCAGAATTTCTGAAACAACAATGCTACACAACAAAATTCAACAAAAAAGGCGGCAGTTGAAACTTCAACTCCGCTTTTTGCATTATTCAAGGATTATTAACTCAAAACCTTTTTTTACTCGGATGTCAGTAAAAATTATTTTTAAAATACCTGCAAATATTAAACTTTTCGCTTTTAAAAAAGTAAAGATGTTATGTTTGTATTAACAAGCATAATAAGGATGTTACAAATTCTTTGGCGGATATTATTTATTTTATTTGCCATTGACTTAGCTGCCCAAAACAGTTTTTATTACCCAAATAGCTTTAATGCCTATTTTTTAAATTTTTCACAGATAACACCCGCTTATTTTCCGGAAGAAGGAAAAGTAGAATTAACGAGTGGGTACAAATCATTAACAGGAGCTTTCAGAAAAATATCAAGTTATAATTTTACAGCTGCCAGGATCTTTAAAAAAAATGAAAATTCTCACCTTGCCAGACTACAGTTTTACAATGAAAAAGAAGGATCTTATATTTCAAGTCCAAGAGCTTATGCTAATTATGGATATCAGGTTTCTTTAAATGAAAACCTGAAAATAGTTTCCGGAGTAAGTTTAGGATTTGCAGGACTTTATTACTCCGCTCCAAATACTACGCAATCCTCCTTCAATGTTCCTGATGGGTCTCTGGGTGTAAGTCTAAAATCTGACTGGATAGAAATCGGAGCCAGCGCTTTTCAGATATTTAATTCCAGTTTTAAGCCACTTAAAAGCACTGTTACATTGGAAAGATATTATAATCTGCACGCCAGTTTAAAAAAAGAATGGTCAAGCGATTGGTTTGTAAAGGCTTATGGACTTTACAGAATTTTGCCATCTGCAGAACCCGACATCATTATAACAGGATCAATTGGATATACAAGAAACATTGAAGCAGGAATGTCTGTTAAATATGGCAACGGAATTTCTTTGTTTGGAGTATTTAGTCCTGAGATAGGAGAGGACAGATTAAAAATATTAATAAATTACAATTCACCATTATTTAGTCTGGTCCCTAAATACCAAAGCAACATCGAGATAGGGTTAGCATATCTTGTTTTTGATAAAGTGAATAATTTTTGGCACATTTATGAATGAATTGACACTTACTACACCTGCATTGCTTTTTCCAAGCATATCACTTTTGCTCCTGGCCTATACAAATCGTTATGTTGCAATAAGTACACGTATAAGGGCTTTACATACATTGTATAAAACAGAACAGTCAGTTAATATCATAGATCAGATTAAAATATTGAAAATAAGGATCTTGCTGATCAGAAATATGCAATTACTGGGAATTTCCAGTGTGTTTTTCGCTGCTTTTACCATGTTCCTTATATATTATGAACTACCTGATATCTCCCACATTTTTTTCGGTTTAAGCTTAATAATGATGCTTTCTTCTCTGGCCATATGCGGTACAGAAATCTACCTTTCCAATAAAGCGTTGTTTATTCAATTAAAAGATATCGAGCATTTAGTCAGGTAAGAAGTAATCGGTTGGCATAGTTGTTTCAATTTGAATGTTTCAAATGAAATCAATATGAACAATAGCAAAAATAACCACGATAAGGTAAACGAAGGAGGCAAACAGGTTGTGAACGACCCTAAAATTACTGAAATAATTGCCAATAATAACCAAACAAAACCCTCGCAATACGAGGAGAAAATTGATGATGGAATAAGAAGAGAAGACCAACCATTATCTCAAAATAAGGAAGATAAAATTGATCGGGAG
This sequence comes from Cytophagales bacterium, assembly GCA_025360395.1. Classification (GTDB taxonomy): domain Bacteria; phylum Bacteroidota; class Bacteroidia; order Cytophagales; family UBA9547; genus UBA9547. The sequence goes on from JANYCH010000363.1 coordinate 1,812, forward strand.
AAAGCTTTAGAGGCAGGTGATAAATAGGCCCGCCTTACCAATCGGTATGAAAATATTCGGCATCACTTTTGTCTATTCTTTTATATGTATGTGCACCAAAATAATCTCTTTGGGCCTGAATCATATTAGCGGAACAGTTTCCTGAAATGATGTTATAAAAGAAGGATACTGCTGCCGATAAAACAGGTACTGGAAAGTTGTGCAATATGCTTGCTGAAACTGCTTTAGACAGATTTGAATGATTCTGTTCTAAAATTCCCACTACTTCTGGATGAAACAGCAGTTCCGGGCTACTACTCAGTTCTTCACTGATCTTTTCCATCAAAGGAGACTTGATGATACAACCTCCGGTCCAGATCCTGGCTATCTCACCAAGGTTAAGGTTCCATCCATACTTATCGGATGCATCTTTCATCATGTTAAAACCAATAATATGGTTGATTAGCCGCGCAGAAATAAGGGCAGACTTTAATTCATTCTCATTCAATGATTCCGGAGCAGCTTTTGAACCTACATTTTTATAGATTTCAGCAGCTTTTTCTCTTTTAAATTTCAGCATAGACAGCATCCTTGTTTGTACTGCGTTCGCGATGGTGCTGAACGGGCTTCCTAAATCCAATGCTGCTTTCACGGACCAGCCTCCGGTTTCTTTTTGCTCAGCCACATCCAGAATTTTGTCGAGCAAAAGTTCATTACCTTCTTTTTTCAAAAGTATTTTACTGCTTATCTCAAGAAGATAGCTGCCGTCCCCATCCTGTTGCCATTTTTGAAATACATAGGATATTTTTTCAGGAGAATACAATAACAGGAACCTCATCAGGTAATACAGCTCTGCTATAATTTGCATTTCTGCATATTCAATCCCATTGTGGACAGTTTTAATAAAATGACCGGCTCCATCAGGCCCCACATAAGTACTGCAGGGAAGATTGTTTTTGTCTTTCGATGAAATCAGGTCAATGTATTTAGAGACTTCCTTGTAGCCGTTTAATGGGCCTCCGGGCATAGTGGAGGGTCCGATCCGGGCACCTTCCTGTCCGCCTGAAATCCCAATACCCAGAAATATTAATTTTTGTTCTTCCAGATATTCAACCCTTCTCTTGGTATCAGAAAAATGTGAATTGCCACCATCCATGAGTATGTCACCAGGTTCTAAATATGGAATGAGCCTTGAAATAACATCGTCAACGGGCTTGCCGGCATTCACCATCATCAAAATTTTTCTAGGCTTTTCTAAGGAAGCTGTAAAAGCTGCGAAGTCATCAAAGCCTTCAGCACCAGGGTTTTCTGATTCAAAGTTCTTTGCTAGGTTCACTTCCCTTCCGGGAACTTGCCTGTTAAAAACGGCAAGTTTTACACCTTTATTTACAAAGTTAATAGCAAGGTTCTTGCCCATAACTCCTAAACCAACAATACCAAACTGATTAAATTTCATTTGCTATTTCTTTAATTATCTCATTTACAATTTCTTCTGGACTGTTTTCTATGGAAATATTGCAGGCATTTTCAGGAGTTTCCAAAGTCTCAAATTGTGAACCCAGCAAATCTGGTGACATAAAATGTCCGTGTCTCTGTCTTAAACGTTCCAATATCAGTTCTGAGGTTCCTGCTAAATGTATCCATATTATATTAGATTTTAATCCTGACTGTAAAATTTCTCTATATTGATTTTTTAAAGCAGAACAAGCTAATACTGCACCATTTTTCTCCTGAAAATCTGCCAATACATTCGAGATTTGATTAAGCCAGGGAATTCTGTCTACATCAGTTAAAGGTATGCCCCTTGTCATTTTATGCTTGTTTTCCTCAGGATGATACTGGTCCGCATCAAGAAAGGGAAGATTTAATTTCGCTGCCAATAGTCCGCCTACAGTAGTTTTTCCGCATCCGGTCACGCCCATTATTACAATAATCATTGGTGGGTATGTTTTACAATTTAAATCTGCACTTACTAAATTATCACACCATCTGTTTAAAGAACTATATTAAATAAAGTATGATGTATTTTAAATTTAAATATAAAACAGAATTTTATATGGATTTATGTCTAATTAATTTGAAAATTTAGAATATTAGTTTGTGTTTTAGCTATTTTTAGTATTTTTGCATGGGTATTCAATTAATGGAAAATACAAATAGCTTTTTTTCTATTATTAGAAATTTTATAAATTAACAATATGTTAATTTGCAGCTAGCCTTCTTATTTGCAATATTGCACCCTAGATTATAAGCATTTAAACAAATCTTAAATAAAATGGAACAAAAAGGATCTTCTCTAAAGTCAGTATTTGCAGGTTTAGTAATTGTTATCTGCCTTATTGTTGCACATTTGCTTTTTTACTTCGTTATGGGCTCTCCTTCAAATTTCGATACTGACGGTCATCCTCTTCCAGGGAACACACTCGGTATTATTTATAAAGGAGGTTTTATAGTTCCTATTTTAATGTCTTTTTTATTGATTGTAATCACGATATCAATTGAAAGGTTTTTAACAATTAACAAAGCTACAGGTACAGGTTCTGTAGAAGGTTTTGTTAGAAAAATCCAGTCATATCTATCTACCAACGATGTAAATAGTGCTATTGCAGAATGTGATAATCAACAAGGCTCAGTAGGAAATGTTGTAAAAGCAACCTTAGAGAAATACAGGGAAATGAAAACTGAGCCGGTTATGGACAAAGAGCAGAAAATCGCTACTATTCAGAAAGCAATGGAAGAATCTACTGCTTTAGAAATGCCATCTTTGGAAAAAAACCTTACAATTCTTTCTACTCTTGCATCAGTAGCAACTCTTATCGCACTTTTAGGAACAGTTTTAGGTATGATCCGTGCATTTAGTGCAATGTCTCAAGCAGGTGCGCCGGATTCTTCTGCTCTTGCAACCGGTATCTCTGAAGCACTTATTAATACAGCAATCGGTATTGGTACTTCTGCCGTTTCTATTATAATGTACAATTTCTTTACAAGTAAAATAGATACTCTTACATATAGTATTGACGAGGCAGGAATGTCAATAACTCAAACTTTCTCAGCTACTAGTAAATAGTTTCGGCTTCTGTGTTGTTATGGTTTAGTCCATAATTATTAGATCAAATGAACTAAGACAAAGACCAAAACCCTAAAAAATGGCTAAAGTAAAAGTACCACGCAAAAATGTAATGATGGACATGACCGCCATGTGCGATGTCGGGTTTCTATTGTTAACATTTTTCATCCTGACAACATCTTTCAAACCAGATGAGCCAATAACGGTTGATACACCAACATCAACTTCAAAGTTTCAATTGCCAGAAAACGATGTAATCCTGATCCAGGTTAATTCAGAAGGCAAAATATTTTTTGGAATCGATGGACAACAAAATAGACGAGCTGTATTAGATAAAATCTCTCAAAAATATGGCGTAAAATTTACAGAAAAGGAAAAATATGATTTCTCTCTTTTGTCAACTATTGGTATGCCAATGTCCGGAATTAAGTCTTTTCTTCAAAAAGAAGCGTTTGAAAGAAAAAGCATTAAACAACCTGGAATTCCAGCTGATTCTACGGGAAATGAACTTTTTGACTGGCTGGCATTTGCAAGGACCACAAATCCTAGAGCCAGGATTGCAGTAAAAGGTGACAGATCTTCAAATTATGAAGTGATGAAAAATGTTATTGGCACCCTTCAGGCACAAAATGTTAACCGTTTCAACCTTGTAACAGGTTTGGAAGCAGGTACAAAATAATTAATTATTAATTGTCAATTACTAATTAGAAAAACATGGCACAAATAGAAGAATCAGGTGGCGGTGATAAGAAAGGTAAAAAAGGAAGGGGCAAAAAGCATGCACCAAGTGTTGATATGACACCAATGGTTGATTTGGCTTTTCTTTTGATTACGTTTTTTATGCTTACTACAACCTTTGCTAAGCCGCAGACAATGCAGCTTAACATGCCAGACAAAACGGATAAGAACGAAAAGAGCGAGTCAAAAGCTTCCGAATCTCTAACATTATTGTTGGGTGAAAAAGACAGGATTTACTGGTTTCAGGGATTGCCTGTGGATGCGAAACTTGAGGTGGCAAATTATGCACCTGAAAGTTTGAGAAAACTGATTATGGATAAAACACGAGAAGTTGGAAAAGATGTCGAAGGTAAAAACAAAATTGTCATCATCATTAAGCCTCTCGATAAATCCCGTTATAAAAATGTGGTGGATGTATTAGATGAAATGAATATTACAACTTCACAGCGTTATGCCATTGTTGATGTAATACCGGTGGAAAAGGAACTTGTGGAAAAATACGAAACAACTAACCCATTATAATCTCCATTACAATGAGTTATATATTTGATAAGTCTTTGAAAGTTACAAAGGAGATATTTGGTTATACCCTATTTGATTCTTCCTGGAAAAATATAATATTTGATAAAAGGAATAAGAATTATGGTGCTTATGAATTAAGATCTGAATATGACAATAATCTTTCCCGTGCTTTAATTCTTGCTATACTATTTGCTGCTTTATCTGTCGGTGGACCGATGATCTATAAATTTCTTAAGCCAACACCTACTGTGGTAAAAGAAGAAATGATAGAAGTTGATTTGGAGAAACTACCTCCACCTCCTGAAAATCCTAATGAACCACCTCCACCTCCGCCTCCAATTATTGAGATGCCTAAAGTGGAAACTATTAAATTTCTTCCTCCTGAGGTAAAAAAAGATGAGGAAGTTGTTGAACCACCACCCACAATCGAAGAAGTGAAAGAGGCTGTAATTGCCAATAAAACTGAAGAAGGAATAAAAGGTGATGAAATGGCCGTTGTTCAGGAAGAAGCTCCCTTGGCAATTGAAGCTCCAAAAGAAGAAGAAGTGTTTACTGTTGTTGAGCAAATGCCACAATTCCCAGGTGGAGGTAACAAGGAAATGCAATTATTCATTATTAAGAATTTTGTATACTCCCGTGAAGCCACCAACATGGGCATAGAGGGCAAAGTGTATGTTTCTTTTGAAGTAGGTTCCGACGGTAAGATAGAAAAGGTGCAGGTTTTAAAAGGCCTTGGATATGGGCTTGATGAGGAAGCTGTAAGAGTAGTAAAAAAAATGCCTGCATGGGAACCAGGCAGGATGAATGGCCGGAATGTAAAAGTAAAAATGACAATCCCGATTAAACTTCAATTATCTAAATAAACTAATACGGCTGCTCTGGTTTTTGGGGCAGCCTTTCACTTTGAATATGCCAAAAGCTATACTTTATTTCTCAGCAGTAATGTCGTTACTGTACATGTATTTCGGCTTATATATTGCTTTTTCTAATTCTGCCGCACAGGCAATAAAATATCCTTATAATGTCTTTTTAGGGATACTACTTTTTGGGTATGGTGCTTTTAGGGTGTATCGTTTTTACCAGATCCTGGTAAAGAAAAATGACTAAAAATTTAATTATTTTTTTTGCTTTCTTATTGCTTTTTGCCTGCAACAAAAAGCCAGATGTTTCTGATACTGCAACAAGTGGTAAAGTTAAAATTGCATATGATGAAACTTTTAATTCAATAGCAGCTCAGGAAAGGGATGTATTCCAATATCTATATAAGAATGTAACGGTATTGGACTATCAATTGTCACAGGAACTTTCCCATCAATATTTAATAGGAGATTCTGTAAAACTGATATTTAGTTCCAGGAAACTAAATACTTACGAAAGCACATATTTTAAAAGCAGAAATGTATTTCCTAAAACATATGAATTTGCCCGCTATGGTCTTGTGGTTCTGTTAAACAAGAACTCTAAAGATTCGGTTTTATCGATTGAACAATTGAAAAATAAGTTTGTTAGTGCTAAAAATCCTTCGGTTTTAG
>JANYCH010000030.1 GCA_025360395.1 Cytophagales bacterium
ACAACCTATTATTCGTAAATTTCTAATAGGTTTCCCATAATATTTTTTAATTGTGTTTTTTTAAACTTCCTCATTGGTTATTATTCATAATTTCATCACCCATAATTCACCAATTCATAAATTACCTAAATTTGCACTTCCACATAAATCTTAAATGACAGAAACTAAGATTCAGGCGCTTGGCCAATTACTGGAAGGGGAGTTTTACACTGACAATACCCACCGAACTTTATACTCAACCGATGCTTCCGCTTACAGGGAAAAACCTGTCGCGGTCACCGTTCCCAAATCGGTCGCAGACCTTAAAAAGATCATTTCATTCGCAAGGGAAAATAAGATCCCTGTCATTCCCCGTACTGCCGGTACTTCGCTTGGCGGACAGGTAGTTGGCAGCGGAATTATTGTGGATATGTCCAAGTTCTGGAGAAACATCCTTGAACTGAATGTGGAAGAAAAATGGGTACGCGTACAGCCGGGCGTAAACCTGGATGAACTCAACAAATACCTGAAACCATACAAACTGTTCTTCGGCCCGGAAACTTCTACCAGCAACCGCTGTATGATCGGCGGAATGGTGGGAAATAACTCTTGCGGCTCACATTCAGTGATTTACGGTACCACACGGGATCATGTTTTGGAAGTAAATGCCATTCTTTCAGACGGAAGCGATGTGGTTTTTAAAGCAATCACCAAAGAAGAATTTTCAGCGAAATGCAAGCTGAACACGCTGGAAGGAAAACTGCACCGTCATTTGTACGACATGCTTTCCAAAAGAGATGTTCAGGCAGAAGTACGAAGCGAATTTCCGAAGCCAAGTGTGCGGAGACGTAATACAGGCTATGCGATAGACGAAATGCTGGAAACAGAATTGTTTACTGATCAGCCTTTGTTCCCGGTCACGTATGCGGACAGGAGCGGGAAACGGATGTTCAACTTCAGCAAACTGCTTTGTGGTTCTGAGGGAACTCTGGCATTTTCAACCGAAATAAAACTGAACCTGGTAGATGCACCAAAACCGGTAACAGCCGTTGTGGCGGTGCATTTGAATTCGGTTTACGAAGCTTGCAAAGCGAATTTAATTGCTTTAAAATACAAACCCGGTGCGGTAGAACTGATGGACGACATTGTGCTGCAATGCGCCAAGCAAAATATTGAGCAGCAGAAAAACCTGTTCTTTGTTCAGGGAGATCCTGTTGCGCTTTTGTGCGTGGAATTTTGCAGGGACACCAAAGAAGAAATTGAACAGATTGCCAGGGACATGGAAGCAGAAATGCGTGCCCAGGGTTACGGATATCATTTCCCGTTGGTGGTAAATGAAAAAGTAAAAGCAGTCTGGGACCTGCGCAAGGCTGGTTTGGGCTTGCTTGCCAATATTCCCGGCGACATGAAAGCTGTTCCCTGCATTGAAGATACTTCGGTAGATGTGAACGATCAGCCGGAATATTTGCTTGAGTTTGAGCAGATCATGAAGAAATACGGCATGCAGTGTGTGTACTATGCCCATATTGGGGACGGTGAGCTGCATTTGAGGCCGGTACTGGATTTAAAGAAAAGTGAGGGCCAGCAAATGTTCTTCGACATTACGAACGATGTAGCTACGCTGGTAAAAAAATACCGAGGTTCATTGAGCGGGGAACATGGAGATGGCCGGGTGAGGGGAGAGTTTATCCCTAAAATGATTGGACAGAAAAACTATGACCTGCTTTGCGAACTTAAAGCAACCTGGGACCCGGAAAATATTTTTAATCCCGGCAAGATCGTACATACACCTAAAATGAACGAATACCTGCGTTACCAGAAGGACCAGGAAACAAATGAATTTGATACAGTTTTTCGTTTCGACGAATCTCAGGGTGTTTTAAGATTGGCTGAAAAGTGCAATGGTTCAGGCGATTGCCGTAAAACATCTGTAATCGGAGGTACAATGTGCCCAAGTTACCAGGTAACACTGAATGAAAAAGACACAACCAGGGGAAGGGCAAATATTCTAAGGGAATTCTTAACCAATTCCAGCAAACTGAATAAGTTTGACCATGAAGAAATAAAGGATGTAATGGACCTGTGCCTTAGCTGCAAGGGCTGTAAATCAGAATGTCCGTCTAACGTTGATGTAGCAAAACTGAAAGCCGAGTTCCTGCAGCATTATTATGATGCGAACGGGGTTCCCTTGCGTTCATGGGCAATTGGAAATATCAGCAAGCTGAATGCCCTTGGGAGCATAGTCCCTTCTATTGCTAACTTCTTCATGAATAATGCTTTTACTGGTGGTTTGTTAAAGAAAACGCTGGGTGTGGCTCCCAAAAGATCTTTGCCTTCCATTTATAAGGTCACTTTTAAAACCTGGTTCACTCAGAATAAATCAAAACTGAATCAGGGAAACAAACTGAACGGGAAAGTGTTTATATTCTGTGATGAGTTCACGAATTACAACGATGTGGAGATCGGCATTACAACAGCGAAATTGCTTTCTGGTTTGGGATACGAAATAGATATGCCTAAGCATGTTGAAAGCGGAAGGGCCTATCTGTCAAAAGGGTTGGTACGTGATGCACAAAAACTGGCGCAGAGAAATGTTACCTTGCTGAAAGATGTGATCACAGAAGAAACTCCCTTAATTGGAATAGAGCCATCAGCAATTTTAACTTTCCGTGATGAATACCCAAGCCTTGTTAGCAAAGATCTGGAAGAACAGGCACAGTTATTGGGCAAAAATTGCCTGATTGTAGACGAATTCATTTCAAGAGAAATATTTAAAGGAAAAATAAAACCTGAACAGTTTACTGACAAGCCAAATTCTATTTCATTACACGGACATTGTCACCAGAAAGCACTTTCAAGCATCAGCCATACACAAAAACTGCTGACGCTGCCAAAGAATTACAAACTGGAAACAATTCCATCAGGTTGCTGCGGAATGGCAGGTTCTTTTGGTTATGAGGAAGAGCATTACGATGTTTCGATGAAAGTGGGAGAGATGGTGCTGTTTCCGGCTGTGAGGAAAGCCAGTAATTGCGAAATTGCAGCACCGGGAACGAGTTGTCGCCACCAAATAAAAGATGGAACCGGCAGATTGGCAAAGCATCCGGTAGAAATACTTTGGGAAGCGATGTTAAATAAGAACTAACAAATTCATTTAAAAGTTATATACAGGAAGTCTAATATCAACATATGTCCACTGAACACATAAAATGTCTTATAATTGGCTCTGGCCCAGCAGGTTTCACTGCTGCAATCTATGCAGCAAGGGCAGGTCTGAACCCGGTAATGTACACAGGCCCGCAACCTGGCGGACAATTGACTATTACCAATGATGTAGAAAACTATCCTGGATATCCTGAAGGGATAAATGGTCCCCAAATGATGCAGGATTTTCAGAAGCAGGCAGAAAGGTTTGGAACAAGTGTCCGATACGGAATGGCTACTAAGGTCTTTTTTACAGAAGGAGAAAAGAAAGTGATCATTGATGAGGT
>JANYCH010000034.1 GCA_025360395.1 Cytophagales bacterium
CTGATTTAAAGTGGGATCAAGTTTTTTGTCGATATCTAATTGCAATTGCAAGGCATTCAGATAAAACTGCCCGTTTTCTCCCTGTAAACGAATATACTTTTCTATAAAAGTTTTACTCTGCGGATATTTTTCTAATTCAAAAAGTGTTTTACTGTAATGATAGCAGATTTCGTCTGGCAACAATGTGTTCATTTTGAAAATTTTGATAAACAAAACCTCTGCTTGAACGAATTTTTTCTGATTGATCAGTTTCTGTGCCTGCTCGTAATAAGCTTTAGCCTGAGCTGTATCGGCCTTATTTAATTGTGCTTTGGTTTCTGTCAAAGAAATTAAACACAAAAGGAATAAAATGAAGGCCAGTTTATAAAAATGCATCCAAAATTTTGATTAGTCCGGCTTGCGTGTTTTCTAAATGTTTAAATCCAGAAATGATTTCCTGTTTTGATTGGATATACCTGTCAGAAACTAACTCTGAATCGCAATTTGAAAGCATTCCATCTATGGCTGCTTCATTAAACTCCATGTGAAATTGAAGGCCAAGTACTTTTTGGTTATATACAAAAGCTTGATTTTGACATGCTTCACTGGAAGCTAGAAGAATTGAGCCTTGGGGTAAGTCAAATGTTTCTCTATGCCAATGCATTACCATCATTTCTTTTGGAAAATCTTTAAAACCACCTAGACTAAAAGCTTCGTTTTGCCAGGTAACGGGGAACCAGCCAATTTCTTTATATGAGTTAGGAAATACTTCTGATCCTAAAACGTTAGCAATTATTTGCGCACCTAAACAAATGCCAATTACAGTTTTATCAGTTTTAATGGCTTGAAGGACAAATTCTTTCTCTTCAGCCAGCCATGGATATTCTCCTTCATCATTTATGCTCATTGAGCCGCCCATTATAACCAGCCAGTCTATCTCGTTCAGGTTTGGTAGTGCAGATTCTTTATAAAAATGGGTTGAGCTTAATACTATACTATTTTTAACCGCCCATTCTTCTATTATAAATGGGCTTTCAAATGGTTCATGTTGGAAATAGTGAAGTCTCATATTCAGTAAATAGTATTGAGTACTTAGTATTTAGATTGCTTCAATAACTTGTTAGTTTTCAAGATAATAGAAATAGTGTTCTCCTTCTTTGACAAAGCCTACTGCATCAAAAAGGTGTTGGGCAGACTGGTTGCTTATCCTTGATTCTATTATTATTCCTAAAGGTGCATTTTCATGTGCCAGTTCTTTGCACTTGTTTATCAAGGTTTTGGCAATACCTTGCTTTCGGTAATCGTCTTTCACATAAAGGTCATGGAGAACCCAGAATTTTTTTAAGGTAACAGAGGAGTACGTAGCATATAATTGGGCAAAGCCAATTCCTTCTTTGATATCGTCTTTTATTTCATAAACCAGAAATATGACCGACTCATTTTTATCTAGCCTTTCAGTAAGATATTTAAATGAAGCTTCATTGTCGGAAGCCTGTTCGTAAAATTGCCGGTAGCCATCAAATAGGGGCAGGATCAAGGGCAAATCGTGGATGGTTGCTCTAATGATTTCCATATTACAAAATTAGGATTAATGATGGAACTCCGGATCCTAATTGTTTATATTTTGTTGAAATAATACAGGTTTTAAGAAGTCTGACGCTTTTCCATATGTTTTAAACATGCTATGTTTGGTGTCAGGATCAAATAACGCCAATTCCTTAAACGGAACATATCTTATTTCAGAAATGATTTGGTTAGAAGGAGACATTTCCGGGTCTGACCCTTTTTTTAACTCACCACCTATAATCTTTACTTTAAAGAATAATTCTACAGCATGTAGTGGGGATTCTAAATATTCATTCACCATTACTAATTCACCTACATCAATTGACAAACCTGTTTCTTCAATAAATTCTCTTTTAAGTGTTTCTGTTATGGTTTCTCCAAAATGAAGCCCTCCTCCTGGTGGTGCCCAAAGGGTTCCTTTTTCTCCAATAGATAAATGTTTTATTAATAAAATGGAATCATCTATAATACAGATTCCGCTTATCCTTAACCTTAGCTGGTTTCCAAAAACGCTTTCAATTTCTTTCCTGATATCAGCCATAAAAGCAAATATCCGAAAGATGCTTTTTTTTGAGCATCAATCGGATATTTATATCAATTAAAATCTAAAGTAACGTCTGCCCGGCTATCCTCATTAATTCATTGTAAGTCGGGTTGTTCATAGCATTAGTAAAAACCCTTTGAATTGTTTCCGGGTAGGTATCGCCAAAAAAATCCATGCACCAGGTGTATAGTTTCCCAGGTTCATCTGTGCTTAATTCAGCGAGTGCCTTACGCAACTCTTTCTCAAATAATAAACTGTCGAAACTTACTTTTTGCAAGATAATTTTCGCGTATTCAAGCATAATTTTAATGTGTTAGTGAATTTGTACAATTAAATAAACGATAAATACTATTTAATGTTGTTGTATGGGTAAAATTTGTTAAATTATTATGCCGTAGAAAATACATGAGGGAAAAATAATGAGTTAGTTAAATGTAATACCTTATGATATTCCTGTGTTTTAAATACGAAACGTCAAACATTACTCCATTATTATTCACTGAGGTTGTGTATTTTTGTATTATGGTTGCCGAAATAGATCTTACTCAAATATTTACGAAAGCACGTTCAGCTTCGAGAGAGCTGAACGTGCTTGATAGTCAGGTTGTTAATAAGGTTTTAATTGCCTTATCCAAAGCATTGCTTGAAAACTCATCCTATATTCTTTCAGAAAATCAAAAGGATTTGGCAAGAATGGATAAGGCAGATCCTAAATATGACCGTTTGCTTTTGACTCAAAAACGCCTGGAAGATATTTCAAAAGACATTATTAATGTCAGCAATCTTACATCTCCCCTTGGAAAATTTTCGGAAGAAGTTATCAGGCCTAACGGATTGCTGATTAAGAGGATCACTGTTCCACTAGGCGTCATCGGCATAATTTATGAGGCAAGGCCCAATGTAACATTGGATGTTTTTTCACTTTGCTTCAAATCAGGAAATGTGGCGGTTTTGAAGGGTGGAAGTGATGCCGAGTTTTCAAACATTGCTATAACCATTGTAATTAGGGAGGTTTTAAGGCATCATCAGTTAAACGAAAATTTTGTTACCCTATTGCCAGCAGATAGAAGTGCAACGGAAGCTATGCTCAATGCTACCGCTTTTGTTGATGTAATTATCCCACGGGGCAGCCAGGGTTTGATTAATTATGTACGTGACAATTCTAAGGTTCCTGTAATTGAAACCGGAGCGGGAATTGTACATGTTTATTTCGATAAAACCGGAGATGTTGAAAAGGCTAAAGCGATCATCAACAATTCTAAAACTAGAAGAGTTAGTGTTTGCAATGCTTTGGATTGTCTTTTAATAAATGAAGACAGGCTAAAAGACCTGCCAATTCTGACAGAACTATTGCCATCATCAGAAGTGATCATTTTTGCTGATGAAAAAAGCTATGAGAAACTAAAAGGCAAATACCCTGAAAGGCTACTTTTCAAAGCCGCACCCGAGCATTTTGGAACAGAGTTTTTAGATTACAAGCTTGCAGTAAAAACAGTTAAAGACTTAGATGATGCTCTCGATCATATTGCCTTACACAGTTCTAAACACAGTGAAACCATTCTGTCAGAAGACAGAGAAAATATAGAGAAGTTTCAAAAAAGTGTGGACGCTGCAGTTGTATACGCCAATGTTTCAACAGCATTTACAGATGGTGCACAATTTGGATTAGGTGCTGAAATTGGGATAAGTACGCAAAAATTGCATGCCAGAGGTCCAATGGCTTTGGCAGAACTTTGCAGCTACAAATGGATTGTGACAGGTGACGGTCAGATCCGTAGTTAATATTGAATAGTAACAGTGAATAGTTGGCTTAATGAACCGAATAACCTAATTTTGCCCTTATAAACTTATATATCATATGAGCAAGAGCAGTACTAACCTATTCTTTTTTATTGCCGGGGCAGCTGCCGGGGCAATTTTAGGAATTTTATATGCACCTGACAAAGGTACTATAACAAGAAAAAACCTGAGTTCAACTTTAGATGATTATCGTCAGAAATTAAAAACATACATAGATAAATTAACTGCTGAACAAGGCGAAGAAATATTTACAGTTGCCAAATCTGAAGGGCAGCGAGTAATAAACGACGCTAAACAAGAGGCTGAAAGGCTTCTGCAAGATGTAGAAGACCTAATTAATCAAATTTCTACTTCTAAAAAAGCTTAATTACTTCACTTAATCCACATTGATGTCTCTTACTGTATCAGAAAAAAAAGATTTGTTGAAGGTTGCAACACAGGTTCGCAGGGATGTTGTAAGAATGGTGCATGGTGCAAAAGGCGGGCATCCAGGTGGGGCCTTAGGTTGTACAGACCTTTTTGTGTTATTGTATTTTAAATACATGAAACACCATAAGAATTTCAGTATGGATGGCAAAGACGAAGATTTGTTTTTCCTTTCCAATGGACATATTTCTGCTGTCTGGTACAGCACTCTTGCCCGTTTTGGATATTTTCCAGTAAAAGAACTTGATTCTCACCGCAAAATTAATTCCAGGTTACAAGGACATCCGACTCCACACGAACACCTTGAAGGAATAAGGATGGCTTCGGGCTCACTTGGGCAGGGACTTTCTGTTGCAATTGGAGCAGCACATGCTAAAAAGTTAAATAAGGATTCACGCTTGGTCTATTGCCTGATGGGCGACGGTGAATTACAGGAAGGCCAAGTGTGGGAAGCTGCCATGTATGCACCAAACCGTCAGATTGATAACTTGATTGCCTTTGTAGATTATAATGGGCAACAGATAGATGGACCTGTAGACAAAGTAATGTCACTTTTGGATTTAAGGGCTAAATGGGAATCTTTTGGCTGGACCGTTTTAGAATCGAATGGAAACGATTTAGAAGAATTGTCTGAAACAATAGAGCAGGCGCAATTATTATGCGGACAAGGAAAACCCATTATAGTTTTAATGACAACCTCAATGGGATATGGAGTTGATTTTATGATGGGAAGTCACAAATGGCACGGAGTCGCCCCAAATGATACTGAATTAGAAAAAGCATTAATGCAATTAGTGGATGGAATGGAAGACTATTAATTTATATTCATTTCAATTATTAAAATTAAAGGTTGCTTAGGCAACCTTTAATTTTATCTCCCTGTTGGACCTCAGGCTTTTAGTAATCCTCATATTGTTCTTGGCATTTAATATGGCATCTTCAATCCATCTGTTCAGATTTTGTTTGATATCCAGGTAAGCATTTTCAGAGTCCGGCTCATAACAGGGAACAATGTCTGCAAGTGTGGATCCATTTTTTAACTGGAACCGTTCAAAGGGGTTTTCACCTTTTTGACAGGTGCCTTGCCTGGGACATTTTAAATTGTTAATATAGATACCCAACAATGGCCTTCCTTCTTTCCATGCCTTTTTTATCTCATACTTTACCCATTTTTGATGGGCAGTTCTTTCTCCTATCAAGACAATAACACAACTTCGATATTGCATTGCTTCGTCTATCCATTTTTTAATTTCTCGGTCTTGCTTGCATCTAACTTGTTCCCATTCATTGGGCGAAACTGGGCAAAAACCTTCTAAAACTCCAATATTTCGTATTTGCTGAACACGCATTACGTCATTTTCATAATGAAAACTATAAAAAACTTGTCGCTTACTCATATTACATCATTTAAAACATGTTTGAATAAAGTTTTATAAGCAAAATCAGTTAAAAGACGCTTGTCTGTAAAATTAAATAAATGGTACAAAGCTTTGGCAGCAGCCCCTGTACTTGCAATTGGCAATATTACAGCATTAGGGTGAAGCTTTCTGAACATATTGAATTCCTCAATTACTCCACTTTTTCCTCCTATAAATACCCCTGCGGAAAAAGAATGGCTCCTTATCATTTGATAGCGCATTTCTGATAGGCTACTCTCTAAATCTATCCCTACTTCAATAATCTTCTTCTTTGGTATAAACTCATTATCAGCCGGAAATTCTTTCTTAAAGTAGGCAGATTGGTATAGGATTATGTTATCCTTCTGGTCTATTGAGGACTTATATAAAATATACCTGATAAGGGAAGTAATAGAGGGTTGCCCTCCATAAACCAATACTTTATTGGTCAAGACTACTGAGGCTAGTGACCTTACAGAGTCCCTTATTGCAACCATATCAGAAGTGGAAAAAAAATCGCTATCAGGTTCATTTTCCGGAATTCCAGCGGATAAAAATATCATAATTTAAATTTTAAAGTTTTAGAAAAGCAATTTTTTAGTCTGCCTGGACTATCCTAAAATAATACCTGATTGCCCATATAGAATTCCCTACTTCTTGTATAGCAGCAATCAGTTCCTCAATATCACATTTCAATTCATTACTCCAGAATTTCATTTCAGAAATATTTTCTTTATCTATTTTAATAGATTCAAGAGGTTTGTTTTTGTAAATGAAAGCTGACATAATATAAGAACATTTATGAAATGTGATAATAAAAAAGCATACCATTCAAAAAAATCTTTAGGAACATTTTCATGATAGTTTGATTTTAAACATGTATATGGCTTAATTGTTTTAGGTGGTTTTTTTCTTAAACATCTATATATGTTTCATCACATCAAAGAATTACAATTTAACGCGAGAGTATCAAAACCAGATCCACGTTTTGCGACCATCCTTTTGGAGCAATTTGGAGGTGAAAACGGGGAGCTTGCCGCATCTATGCAATATTTCCAACAGGCTTTCGGAGCTAAACTGCCTCATCCTGACAAATATGATATGCTTATGGATATCGCTACTGAAGAATTAAGTCACCTAGAAATTGTAGGAGCAACTATACAAATGCTGTTGAAAGGCATTAATGGTGATTTGAAAAATGCCGCCGAAGAATCTGAGATCATGCAGGTAATGAACGGAAAAGCTGCAAAAGAATCTTTGATCCATGAAGGTATTACAAATCCTCAGTTCTTTGTTGTAAGCGGTGGCGGTCCGAAGCTAACCAACAGTCAGGGAATACCATGGTGTGCTTCATACACCAATTCTAACGGCGACCTTACAGTTGACCTTAGATCAAATATTGCTTCTGAATCAAGGGCGAAGCTGGTATACGAGCATTTGCTTAAATTCACTGATGATACTTATGTTAAGGAAACTCTTCGTTTTTTGATGACAAGAGAGGTTGCCCATTTCGAAATGTTTCAGGCAGCTTTAGATACTATTCAGCCCAACTATCCTCCAGGTGTATTACAAGCTGACCCCCGTTTTACAAATCAATATTTTAACCTGTCGAGTGGGGAAAGTGTTCGTGGGCCATGGAATGAGGGTAAAATGCCTTTAACAGGTAAATCATGGGATTTCATTGAAAATCCCGTGGATCATATACAAAGAACAAATGGTTTAGAAACAGAACAGAACAGCAAAAAGCAAGAGCTTGAAGCAAGTTTTGCAATGGACAAAAAACTGAGCAAAATTAAAAGCGACGAAGTAACGAGTAAAGAACCGGCAGGAGTTGCTGAATGGAGCAATGCCAATGGAAAGGCTAAAAAATAATTGTTTAAATTAACAGAGGCTGCATTTATGCCGCCTCTGTTCTAACTTATTCTGGCCCAGTTTACCGTCCCTTTTTTAGAAGACTCCACTTGCAGTATTATGCATTTGTGCTCCGGCAGAGTTAAATTTGGGTCTTTTTTTAGAATCTCCATTGCATCAGTTCTTGCAACTTTAAGTATTTCGCTGTCTTGAGAAAGATCTGCAATTAATAGATCTAAAGCACCACTTTGCTTTGTGCCGAGCAGATCTCCAGGTCCACGCAATTGTAAATCTATGTCAGCAATCTCAAAACCATTATTTGTCCTTACCATGGTTTCAATTCTTGTTTTGCTGTTTTCATATAAAGGCTTGTCTGTCATTAATATGCAATAAGACTGATCAGCTCCTCTGCCAACCCGCCCTCTTAACTGATGTAGTTGGGCTAATCCAAACCGTTGGGCAGATTCTATAACCATTACACTTGCATTAGGAACATTCACTCCGACTTCTATCACAGTTGTGGCTACCATTATTTTGGTTTCACCTTTTATAAACCGCTGCATTTCAAAATCTTTGTCTTTAGGTTTTTGTCTGCCATGTACAATACTTACATGTATGTCTTTAAAATATCTTTGAACACTTTCATACCCATCAAACAGATCTTTCAGGTCCAGTGTGGACGATTCTTCAATTAAAGGATAGACAATGTATGCCTGTCTGCCTTCTTTAATCTGCTCTTTTATAAATCCGAAAACCTGCAACCTGTGAGCATCTGTTCTATGTAATGTTTTGATTGGTTTTCTGTTTGCAGGCAATTCATCAATGACAGAAACATCCAAATCGCCATAAAGTGTCATAGCCAATGTACGCGGGATGGGAGTTGCAGTCATTACCAAAATGTGTGGCTGCACTTTTTCGTTTTTTCGCCAGAGTTTGGAGCGCTGTTCTACGCCAAAACGGTGTTGCTCATCAACTACAACCAAACCAAGGTTTTTATACTGTACCTTATCTTCAATTAAGGCGTGGGTACCAATTAATATTTTTAACGATCCATCCTCCAACGCACCATGTATAAGTTTTCGTTCTTTGGAAGAAGAGGAACCACTTAATTTTGCAATGTTAATTCCCAGTTTGTCGGCAAAAATTTTAAGTCCATGGTAATGCTGTTGCGATAAAATCTCAGTTGGAGCCATCAGGCAAGATTGTGCATCATTGTCAATTGCCATTAACATACATATAAAGGCAACCATTGTTTTTCCACTACCAACATCGCCTTGCAATAGCCTGTTCATTTGTTTGCCGCTTCGCATATCCTCATAAATTTCGCGTATTACCTTTTTTTGGGCATTAGTTAGTTCAAATGGCAAATGGTCTTTATAGAACTGGTTGAGAGTTGGAATTTTTTGAAATGATAAGCCTCTGAAATTCTTTTGCTTGAATAATTTAGAACTAAGCAGGTTTAGCTGGACATAAAAAAGTTCTTCGTACTTCAACCTTCTTTGGGCTTGTGCCAGCAATTCAGTTGAGGATGGTAAATGAATATTCCATAATGCATCCTGTTTGCCAATTAGCCGATATTTTTTTTGTAAATAAGGAGGTAAGGTTTCAGTAATGAAGTTTTTTGATACTTGTAATAATTGGGATTGAAACTTTTGAATGGTCTTACTTCCTATATAATTAGCTTTCAGCTTTTCAGTAGTAGAATATACTGGCTGAAGAAAAGATTTTGTTTCAGATCTTCCCTCGTATAATTCGATTTCGGGATGTGAGATCTGGAAGGAATGTCCAAAAAAAGTTGGCTTGCCAAAAACCAAATACTCTTTTCCTAAAACCAATTGATTTTTGAGGCGGATATTGGCAAAGGTTCCTCGCATCATGATTTCGTG
>JANYCH010000039.1 GCA_025360395.1 Cytophagales bacterium
AGAAGGTTTACCCTACACAATGGAAGAATCTGATCTTCCGCTAACACTTCCTAAAATCGATGAGTATAAGCCTACCGAGACCGGAGAACCACCACTGGCCAGGGCAAAGGATTTCAAATACAAAGGATACACACTGGAATTGAGCACAATGCCCGGTTGGGCAGGTTCAAGCTGGTATTTTTTGCGCTACATGGATGCTAAAAATGAGGTTAAACTGGTTGATCCTAAAATTGAAAAATACTGGAACCAGGTTGATTTATACATGGGAGGTGCAGAACATGCAACTGGTCACTTGCTTTACAGCCGTTTCTGGAATATGTTTCTGTATGATAGAGGCTTAGTTAGTTCACCTGAGCCTTTTAAAAAGCTCATTAACCAGGGAATGATACAGGGAAGGTCGAATTTTGTTTATCGGGTAAATGATTCAAATCAATATGTTTCTTTTGGTTTAAAAGGTCAGTATGAAACAACAACTCTTCATGTAGATGTAAATATTGTAGAAAATGATATTCTGAATATAAACCTCTTCAAGGCTTCCAGACCTGATTATGCTAATGCAGAATTCATTTTAGAAGATGGCAAATATCATTGCGGGCACGAAGTCGAGAAAATGTCAAAATCCAAGTACAATGTTGTAAACCCGGATGACATTGTGGATAAATATGGGGCTGATACGCTTCGGCTTTATGAGATGTTCCTTGGTCCGTTAGAGCAATTCAAACCATGGAATACATCTGGTATTGACGGTAGTTTTCGTTTCCTAAGAAAACTCTGGAATTTATTCCATGACAAAGCTGGAAACTTTAGTGTAAGTGAAGAGAAACCTACAAAGGAGGAATATAAAACCCTTCATGCTACTATTAAAAAAGTGGAAGAGGACATTGAGCGGTTTTCATTTAACACTTCAGTATCCACTTTTATGGTTTGTGTGAACAAACTACAGGAACTTGGTTGCAATAAACGTGCAATCCTTCAGGACCTGCTCATTATCCTTTCGCCATATGCACCACACATTGCCGAAGAATTGTGGGGCCAGTTACATTCATTCAAAATTAATGATGGAATGGAGGTATCACCTGTTGTAGGAAATCTGGAGGAAATAGAAAGCATCACTAAAGCCAAATTTCCATTGTTCAAACCAGAATATTTAAATGAAGATGCTTTTGAATACCCGATTTCCATCAATGGTAAAGTAAGGACAAAACTTACTTTTGCATCTGATACCATGCCTGCAGATATTGAGAAAGAAGTCTTAAATTCAACAGAAGTGATGAAATGGACGGAAGGAAAAGATATCAAAAAAGTAATTGTGGTTCCGAAAAGGATCGTGAATGTGGTAATTTAATAGTCGCCGTCAGAAAGATCATTCTTTCTGACGAACTTTAAACTTTACAAATAAGACATCGGTTTGCTTTTTGAAAATAGACAGCTATGCTAAAACCGTTCCTGTTTCTATGCCCCTGGAAGCCATGAGCATGTTGTCTGAATGACATATTACTACTATTGAAACTCCATTTTTTATAGCATCAAAAGAATTGTCCATTTTAGGAATCATTCCTTTTGAAATCACCCCTTTTTGCTTTAAATCCTGGTAACTGTTATAATTCAGTTTAGGGATCACCGAGTCTTTATTTTCAAAATCTGATAGGACTCCCTTAAGCTCAAAACAATAAAGCAAGGTTACATTATAATTTTTGGACATGGCCTTTGACAGAGTAGTGGCAACAGTATCAGCATTGATATTGAGCATATTTCCTGCACCATCGTGGGACAGTGGGGACATGACCGGTATCATTCCAATATCCAGGACTTTGCTGATAAATGCATTATTCACATCCTTCACATCTCCAACAAAGCCATAGTCAACCTCTTTTACCGGTCTTTTCATGCATAAAATGCTGTTTCCATCAGCCCCACTTAATCCAAGTGCATCATTTCCTAAAGCCTGAAGTTTGGCCACGATATTTTTATTTATCAAACCACCATACACCATGGTGACAATGTCCAGCATGGCTTTATCAGTAACGCGCCTTCCTTCCACCATTACAGCTTCTATGCCCAGTCTGGATGCAATTTCGGTTGCAATTTTACCACCACCATGCACCAGGATCTTTTTAGAAGTAATTTTTGAAAAATCTCTCAAAAAGGCATTAAGTGACTCGTCATTATCAATAACATTGCCGCCAATTTTGACAACAATTAAATCTTCTTTTGGAGTGGGAATAAGCATATAAATAATTGACATGCAATTTGGACAACCTCAGGCATTTTTAAAAGAGCAATTAAAAAATGAAAGCCCGGTCTTTGGACCGGGCTTTTGCTTGTAAAAATTATTTAGCCCATTAGCTCTCATGCTCACAAACAAAATATTATTTTCTTCCTTTTTGCTTACCCCTGTTCTCCTTCATTTGCTTTTTCCTGTCTTCCTTCCACTGAATATACTGAGTGTATTGTTCAGGAGTAAGGACATCATTTTTTAAAGCCTGGTCATTTTCTACCTGGATTTGCTTTGCCTGGGTCATTTTTGATTTTTTATCACCATCAGACCGTGCCCTCAGCTGATCCATTTTCTGGGCCCTTAATAACGCCAGTTTATAAACCTTTGCCTCCTGTTCCTGCGTAAGGTTAAGCTGTTGTTTCATTTTCTGAGACTGAAACCTTGCCCTTTCTTCAGGAGTTTTTTTAGGTTTCTCACCGCCTTTACTTGTGATTTCTACAGATTCAGAAGGTTCATCTGAATCGTCAACATCAACATTGGCCTGGGCAACTGAGTAAAAACTTATTCCAGCAAAAGCAAGAATAAAAAGAATTGATTTTTTCATAATTAAACGTTTTTTGTCTTTAGATAAGAATACTATGCCCAGGTTTAACAATTTTAAAATTTATTTTTCCACATCATAGACTCTACCGGCCTTGTTGTTCGCTCATTGTATTTTGCATTGGATTTCTTGTTGTAGTAATTCTCTATTTCTCCGCTTACTTTAAAATAAATAAGTTGACCGATAGGCATTCCGGCATAAACAATTACGGGTTGAGAAACCGATATTTCCAGAGTCCAGGTATTACAAAAGCCAACATCACCTTTTCCGGCAGTTGCATGGATATCAATACCAAGCCTTCCGACACTGGATTTACCCTCCAGAAACGGAACATGGGCATGAGATTCTGTATATTCTTCAGTTACCCCCAAATAAAGAGTATCAGGTTGAAGACAAAAGCCTTCAGGGCCAATCTCAAAATAATCTATTTCATTGTGTTTACGGGCATCGAGCACTCTGTTTCTATAGGTTGCAAGGTGTTTTCCCAGATGAACATCATATGAATTGGTGCCCAACATGGCTTTATCAAAAGGCTCGATTACGATTTGTCCCTTTTCAATTTCAGCAAGTATCTCTTTATCAGTAAGAATCATTTAAAGTGGTATTGTGGAAAGCAAAGATGGAAATAATTAATAATTAATAATTAACAATTAGACTAGAATCAAGCCTGAATCAATTTCTGACTGACTGTGTTGTGAAATTATTAATTCTTAATTGTTAATTATTAATTAATCAAGGTAACTTTACGGTCCTTTGTCTGTACCCTTAAAGTAATAGTATGTCTTGGTTTACCAGAAAAGAAAAAGGAATACACACGCCTACTGAATTAAAAAAAGAGACCCCAGATGGTCTCTGGTACCAGTGCCCTCAATGCAAAAAAATTATGCATAGCAGGGAGCATAAAAAAAATTCCTTTACCTGTGTTAATTGTAACTACCACGAAAGGATAGGTTCAGCAGAGTATTTTGAGATTTTATTTGACAATAATACTTTTACCGAATTTGACACTAACCTGAGTTCGGGCGACCCGCTTGAATTTGTTGATACTAAAGCTTATCCTGACAGGATTGTTGCTTCCCAGAAAAAAACCGGCTTAAAAGATGCTGTCCGCAATGCGTACGGCAAATGTGAAGGAATTGACATTGTGGTTAGCTGTATGGATTTTACCTTTATTGGCGGATCAATGGGGTCTGTTGTAGGTGAAAAAATAGCCAGGGCAATTGATAAATCTTTGGAAACTGGTTTTCCATTACTTGTTATTTCAAGGTCTGGTGGTGCCAGGATGATGGAAGCAGGATATTCTTTGATGCAAATGGCGAAGACATCAGCCAGGTTAGCTTTACTTTCTGAGAAAAAAGTGCCTTATATTTCGTTGATGACCGATCCTACAACTGGTGGGGTTACGGCTTCTTTTGCCATGTTGGGCGATTTTAATATAGCTGAACCGGCTTCTTTGATTGGTTTTGCGGGTCCACGGGTTATCCGTGAAACAATTGGCAAAGATTTGCCTGAAGGTTTTCAAAGTGCCGAGTTCGTTTTAGAACACGGCTTCCTTGATTTTATTGTCGACCGCAAAGAATTAAAAAACCAATTAAAGGATCTTTTAAGTATGATCAGCCAATAATTTATTTGTATTCAGGCAATTCAAACTTGAAGATTTCGTCCAGATCTTCAAGTTCATCGTATTTGGCATCAAGGTCTTTTATTTTCCCAGTTTGAAGATCAAAAACCCATCCATGGATTTCAAGTTCGCGGTTCCTCCATGCTTTCTGGACCAGGGAAGTTTTAGCCAGGTTCTGTACCTGCTGGATCACATTTAATTCAACCAGCTTTTTTCCTCTTAGGGTTTCATCTGTAATTGCCTGAAGCTCCTCTTTGTTTTTATAAATGACTTCCTTAATATTGGTAAGCCAATGATTTACAAGCCCTTTGTCTGACCGGTCCATGGCAGCAAGGACTCCGCCGCAACCATAATGTCCGCAAACGATAATGTGTTTTACATGCAGAGCTTCAACAGCATATTGTAAAACACTCAGCATATTGGTATCTGTATGCACAACCAAATTGGCAATATTCCTATGGACAAAAATATCACCAGGGTTTGAACCTGTTATCTCGTTATCAGGAACACGGCTGTCAGCACAGCCGATCCACAGATAATCAGGGCTTTGCCCCTTAGCCAGGTTCTCAAAATAAGAATGGTCCATGCCAATTTTCTCTTTTACCCATTGGTCGTTTCCTTTTAACAACCTTTCGTAACTCTGTTTCAGTTTACTCATGATTCAAATATTTCAGTTATGCTAAGTTCGATGTTTTTTACTAAGGTATCTGTTGGCAGATCATTTGCATCTTTTCCAAAAGGATCTTCAATTTCTTCTGCTATTACTTCCAAACTGGTAAGTGCATAGAAAACAAACATTGAAATAGGGATAAGCCAATACCCGAAATCGCTCATAAGCCCGAAAGGCAAAGTCATAGTATAGACAAAAATGAATTTTTTGATGAAAAGGCTATAAGAATAAGGGATTGGTGAATTTTTAATCCTTTCACAGGCTCCTGTTATATTAGTAAATTCGGTCAATTCTTCTTTGACCATAAGTAGCTGATCTCCAGTAATTTTTTTAGCAATATACACCTGATTAAACCGGTTAAATATCAGCATAGCAATCTGATTCGGAATATGTTTTTTATTAGAAAGCGATTTTTTATCAAAACCTATACATTCTTTTAAATAATTTTCACTTAATTCTTTCCTTAAATGTAGCTTAAGGGAAATTGAGAAGTTCGCTATCATTGTTTTGATATATTCATGATCTTCAACTGGCAAGAATGACTTTGTTTTGAGGGCAAGGTTCCGGGAACTATTTACAAGTGCTCCCCAGAGTTTACGTGCTTCCCACCAGCGGTCATAAGAAGTATTTGTCCTAAAAACAAGCAACAAGGAAATAACAAAACCCAGCAGGGAGTGCAAGATCATGCTACTCTTAGGTTTATACTCAAAAAATTCCAGAAAGAAATAACACAAGAAGCCTGAATAAATACCCAAGCAAACCATCGCCGGCAATAAAATTCGGAAAGTATCGCTCTTATGAAAACGAAAAATTAACCCGAACCACTCCTTGGGATTATACTGAACCATGGGACGAAGTTAAAACAATTTCAATTCCTGCTTAATCCCAATATATACTTACGTATTATTCCCCTTTGCCCTTGTTGGCTAATTGTCCGCAGGCGGCATCAATATCCTTGCCGCGACTTCGGCGGATATTGACTGTAATTCCTTGGTTTTCAATATATCCTGCAAATTCTTCAAGACTTAGTGGATCTGTGTTTTTGTATGCAGCTTCTGCAATCGGGTTGTATTGAATGATGTTGATTTTAGCCGGGACTTTGCGGGCCAGCAAAACCAGTTCCCTCGCATCTTCAATAGAATCATTAAAGTTTTTAAAAGCGATATATTCAAAAGTTATATCATTGCCGGTTTTCTCATGGAAATAAAGTAGTGCTTCTTCCAACGCTTCTAATGTGTTCGACTCATTGATAGGCATGATCTGGTTTCGCTTTATATCGTTTGCAGCATGCAAAGAAAGCGCCAGGTTAAACCTTACCTGATCGTCGCCAAGCTTTTTTATCATCTTTGCAATCCCAGCTGTAGAAACTGTTATTCTCCTTGCAGCCATATTTAATCCACTGTCAGAGGTGATTAATTCAATGGATTTTAAAACATTGGCATAATTTAATAAAGGCTCACCCATTCCCATGTATACAATATTGGTGAGTGGGATCCCATAATTTTCTTCAGCTTGTTTTCTGATTAGTACAACCTGATCATAAATTTCAGAAGCTTCAAGGTTCCTTTTCCGGTCCATGTATCCAGTTGCGCAAAACTTGCAGGTAAGAGAGCAACCAACCTGAGATGAAACACAGGCAGTCATCCGCTTTTCGGTAGGAATTAAAACCCCTTCAATCAAATGGTTATCATGAAGACGAAAAGCTGTTTTTATAGTCCTGTCTTTGCTTATTTGTTTCGTATCCTCTACTATGTGGTTGATATTGAAATGCTTTGAAAGCCAGTCCCGGGTTTTGAGGGAAATATTGGTCATCATATCAAAATTGGTTGCCGATTTTTTCCACAACCATTCATGAATTTGCTTTGCTCTGAAAGATGGCTCCCCTATTTCCTTGAATGCTGCTATCAACTCAGCTTCCGATAAGCTTCTCAGGTCCTTTTTCTCCGGTATTTCTTCTAAATATTCCACATTGTAAAATTACAAAATATAATCTCGAATTAGTTGATAATAAAGTCCTAAAAAATTTGGCTAATCTGTTGATCGATAGAACAATTCGAAGGAATTAATGTTTGTAAGGGTAATCTTGTTGATTTCTTTGTTGGTGGCCTAATCTTTTGGGAATAGGAAGATTATTTATGAATATTAGGCCTGATTTGACAGGAATATCTGAATAGTATTTTTGAGTATAATAAACACTAAATGAAAGTTTTTTACATTTTATCTTCGTTGCTGATCTTTTCCTGTCTACAAGCGTTTTCACAGACGGGAGCATTAGGTTTATCAATCAAAAACTGTCTTGAATATGCAGGCGGGAACAGCAGTAACATTAAAGTTGCTAAATATGATGAGCAGATTGCCTTACAGCAGATAAACGAAGTAAAAGGCCGGGCTGTGCCACAAGCCAATATTACCGGAGGATTTGAAGACAAGCTTATTGTTCCTTTTTTGATTATTCCAGGTGGTTTTGGTGGTTCGCCTTCCGCTTCATCTCAGAGCGGACAAGGACAAGCATCAACAGAAGCGACTAAAATAAGAATGGGTTATCAGTTTAACACCACCGTAATGGGTGAGGTTACGCAAACAATTATAGATCCTTCTCTGGGAGTAGCCTTAAAGGCAGCTAAGGAAGGAAGGCTGCTTTACAGTCAGCAAACACAACAAATCACTGAGGAAACTGCCTTTAACATTGCTAATGCCTATTACCAGGTTATCGTTCTTCAGAAACAAATGGATCTTCTTCGGGCAAATATGGCAACTGTGACTAAAACTCTGGAAATTACCCAGTTACAGCTTACTAATGGTGTAGCCAGGCAGGTGGATGTGAACAGGTTAAAAGTAAATGAGAATAATTTGAAGTCACAGATAAACCAATCTGCCCTGGGTTTGGATCAGGCTTTAAATACACTCAAATTTCAAATGGGTATGCCTTTGAACCAGGCTGTGGTTTTAACAGATACTGCATTGACTTTTACTCCGGAAGACATTTCCTGGTCAGGAGAAGGTGATAATTTTATAACTAATCGGACAGATTATAAGCTTTTGCAAACAAACCTGAATCTTCAGCAATTAGATAAAGCAAACAATTTACGGGGATATTATCCCTCACTCACTGCCTATGCCAATTATGGTTACAATGCACAGGGTGCGGAATTTCACATAATTAAAACACCAAACAACCATTGGGTTGATTACCGAAACTCTTCAATAGGATTAAGGCTGCGAATTCCAGTTTTTGACGGACTTCAGCGAAATTACAGAAATCAGCAGGCAAAACTAAAAGTAAGTCAATTGAAGGAGAACATCAATTTGAGTAAACAAAGCATGAACCTTGAAATTGCAAATGCTGTAACACAGTATAAGAATACTCAAAGCAGAATAGAAGCCGAGAAACAAAATGTACAGCTTGCTGAGGAAGTTTTTAAGGTTACCCAACTGGAATATAAAGAAGGGGTTACATCATCTATTAACCTGGTAACTTCTGAAATGTCATTGAGGGAAGCTCAGAATACTTACACAAATACCTTACTGGATTTTTATAACGCCAGGTTGAACCTGGAAAAAGCAAAAGGCACAATTTTAACATTTTTAAACACTAAATAAACTAAGGAATTACTTATGAAAAGAACGATTATCATTGTCGTCGTTGTGGTTCTGGTAGGTTTAATCGCCTTCAGGCTTATTTCAAACAAAAAGCACATAGAATCCAAAAAACAGGTTGTTGACAATTCTAATGTAAGAGTGGCTGTAAATACGGCAAAAGTAGAAAACAAAACGACAGACAGAAGTCTGACATTGGTTGGAACAGTGGCTGCCAACCAGGTAATTGATGTGAAATCCGAAGTCGCCGGAAAAATTACCAGCCTTAATTTTAAGCTGGGAGACTTCGTTTCTAAAGGAAAAGCATTGGGCCATATTGATAATACTATTCGTGAGCTGTCAGTACAAAATGCGGAGCAATCCCTTGCAGATGCCAAGCAGAATTTTGAAAGATATAAAAATCTCTATGAAGGCGGGGGGGCAACCAAAGCACAGTTTGACCAGTACAGCCTGGCTTACAATAATGCCAAAATCCAGTTTCAGCAATCTAAAAAGCAAATGTCAGACGCGGTTATCTCTGCACCTATATCTGGTTATGTAACGGTGAAAGCCGTTGAAGCAGGGGCATTTGTCAATGTAGGTTCTCCTGTTGCAACTGTTGCTGATGTATCCAGCCTGAAGGTGCAGCTAAATGTTTCTGAAAAAGACATTTATTCAATGAAGGTTGGAGATCAGGTTAAAATTTCTGCAACTGTTTATCCGGGAATCGATTTCCAAGGAAAGATAAGTTTTATCAGTGTTACGGGCGACGAAGCGCATAATTATCCGGTTGAGATATCAATCAAAAACGATGCTAAAAATCCTTTGAAGGCCGGCACTTATGTGGATATTTCATTTGGACAGAAAGGAAAAGTAACAGCCTTACAAATCCCAAGAGAAGCCCTTATGGGAAGTTTAAAAGACGGAAAAGTGTATGTAGTGGATACTAGTACGAAGCTTGCCAGGATTAGAAATGTTGTGATTGGTTTAGACAACGGCTCCAGCCTGGAAGTGTTGAAAGGTTTGAAAGAAGGGGAAAATGTGATCACGTCTGGTCAGATCAACCTGGCAGACAGCATGAAAGTAAATATTATAAAATAGCGAAATGGGAATTACTGAAATATCAATAAAACGCCCTGCCCTGGTCATCGTGGTATTTACGGTGTTGGGGATACTTGGCTTTATAAGCTATAAACAGCTTAATTATAATTTGTTGCCAAAGTTTGAGGCGCCTGTTGTATCTGTTGTAACACTTTATCCCGGTGCAGCAGCAGGCGAAGTAGAAACTTCAGTTACTAAAAAAGTGGAAGATGCCCTTTCCTCTCTCGAAAACCTGGATAAGATAACTTCTGTTTCCCAGGAAGGAATTTCAATGGTCACTATCCAGTTGTTGCAGGCCGCAGATGTAGATCAGTCTATTCAGAATGCACAGCGAAAGGTAAATGCAATCATGTTTACCCTGCCTGACGAAGTGGAAGCACCGATGCTAAACAAGTTCTCCACAGACGATTTCCCAATCATGCAAATGGGATTAACAGCCAACATGAACCCTACCGAATTTTTCAAACTGGTGGAAGACAGGATTCAGCCTCAACTGGCAAAAGTGGAAGGCGTTGGGCAAATTAGAATCGTTGGTGGTGATGAAAGACAGATCAAAATTAATGTTGATCCGGATAAGCTGAATGCTTTCCATATATCACTTGCCCAGGTAACACAAACAATACTTAATGCCAACCAGGATTTCCCGACCGGAAAAGTAGAAACAACTGAACAGCAATACAGCTTACGTGTCGCAGCAAAATTTACCTCACTTGACCAAATCAGAAAATTGGTAGTAGCTACTTTACCTAACGGCAGCCGGGTAACACTACAGGATGTGGCTGAAGTTGAAAACGGAATTGCAGACAAAACTACGATAAACAGGATTGACGGAAATACCTCTATTGGTTTTGTGGTTCAAAAGCAAACTGACGCAAACGCTGTAGATGTAAGCGCCAAGGTCCGTAAAGAGATTTCTAAGATTGAAGAAACTTACAAGGCCAACGGAATGAAGTTCAGTATAGCGAACGACAGTTCTATTTACACACTTGCATCGGCAGACGCGGTAACGCATGATTTAATGCTGGCGGTGGTAATTGTGGCATTTGTGATGCTGGTTTTTCTTCACAGTTTGAGAAGTTCATTGATCGTAATGGTAGCCATTCCTGCTTCCATGATTTCCACCTTCATTCTGATGTATGTTTGTCATTTTTCACTTAACCTCATGACGCTGATGGCCTTATCATTGGTTGTGGGAATCTTGGTGGATGACTCTATTGTGGTGTTAGAGAATATTTACCGCCATATGGAAATGGGGAAAGACAAGCGCACAGCCGCTTTGGAAGGTCGAAATGAAATAGGGTTTACTGCGCTGGCAATTACACTTGTTGACGTTGTGGTGTTCCTTCCAATGTCTATGGTTTCAGGAATGATAGGAAATATTGTCCGTGAATTTTCGCTGGTTGTGGTATTTTCTACTCTGATGAGTTTGTTTGTTTCTTTTACTATCACCCCAATGCTAGCCTCCCGCTTTGGAAAGCTGAATCATTTTACTAATGAAACATTGTGGGGAAGAATCTCTCTGGGATTTGAAAATTGGTTCAATAATTTACAGGCCGCTTATGGAAACATTCTGGAATGGGCATTGACACATCGAAAAACTGTTTATTTAGTAACCTTCGTACTTTTTATTGGTTCTATAGCACTGGTTCCAACCGGCTTTGTGGGAACTGAGTTTTTTGCTCAGGCAGACAGGGGTGAACTTGTTGTTTCTCTGGAACTGGAACCTCAGGTAAATCTTTACCAGAACAACCAGATCACCAGGAAGGTTGAAAACATGATCCTTGCCAGACCGGAAGTGAAAAGGGTATTTAGCAATGTGGGTTATTCCGGGACACAAATGGCAGGTTCCGCTACCAATTACCGTTCTGAAATGACAGTCATTTTAAAGGACAAAAAAGACCGGGTAATGTCTACCGAGGATTTTGGAAATGACATTAAAAAGCAAATTAGTCAGATTGCTGGAGTAAAAGCCAAAGCAGCACCAGTGGGAATTACAGGAAATGCAAATCAGGCTCCTATTCAAATTGTTGTGAAAGGAACAGATGTAGTGAAGGTTAGAGAAGCTGCTGAATTAGTGCTTTCAGTCGCACAGAAAGTGCCCGGAGTAACTGATGCTGAGTTATCTACTGAAGATCCAAAGCCGGAATTACAGGTAAAAATTGACCGTGACCGCATGGCTGCCTTAGGCCTTTCAGTAGCGGAAGTAGGTTCTACTTTACAGACTGCTTTCAGCGGAAACGATAATTCTAAATATAGAGAAGGCCAGTTTGAATATGACATCAATATATCGCTGGATAAGTTTAACCGGAAAAATGCCGATGATGTAAGCAGCATTGGCTTTATTAATCAGAAAGGGCAATTAATCACCTTGAATCAGTTTGCTACAGTTACTCAGGAACCTGGTGCGACCAAACTTGAAAGAAGGGACAGAGTAGCCTCTATCACAGTTAATTCTCAGGTAATTGGCAGGCCGGTAGGAACTGTGGGTGCCGATATTAAAAACATTATGGCAGGAAAAACATTACCAGAAGGTGTTTCCATAGAATATGCAGGTTCGCTCCAGCAGCAATCAGACGCTTTTGGGAGTTTGGGAATGGCCATGGGAGTTGCTATCATCTTTGTGTACCTGATTATGGTCGCGCTATATGATTCTTTCCTTTATCCATTTATTGTACTGTTCTCATTGCCGGTGGCATTGATCGGAGCTTTACTTGCCTTAGCGCTGGCACTTCAAAACCTGAGCATTTTTGCTATTATCGGGATGATCATGCTCATGGGTCTGGTAGCAAAAAATGCCATTTTAATAGTGGACTTTACCAATCATTTGAAAGAGCAAGGCCATTCTGTGCATGATGCGCTTGTAGAATCTGGCAAAGAACGTTTACGCCCAATTTTGATGACAACTTTCGCCATGATTTTTGGGATGTTGCCTATTGCCCTTGCTTCCGGCGCTGGTGCTGAAACCAAGAATGGTTTGGCTTGGGTTATCATTGGGGGATTAACGAGTTCGCTTCTGCTTACCCTGGTTTTGGTCCCCGCTGCTTATATGAGTTTTGAAAGAATAATAGAAAGGGTAAAAAAATTGTTCAGGAAAAAAGAGGTTAATCTCGCAGTTTAATACCCCATTTCCATTAATCCATTTATTACCAGTAACATACATTTCATATTGGAAGGTCTAGTTTTCTTAACAAAACAGCCTGAAAGGTTCAATAACTATAATCTGACGTGTGGAAATATATGATTCAGTAACATGACAACACTTAAAACATTAATTAACTATATTAATAATTTTGTGGCCAGTTAAAAGAGGTTTCATTTTGAGGAGGCTGAATTCAGCATATGCAAATTGATTAACCTGCCGATTCAAAATAGCTATTTAAACAATCTTTGTAAAACAGCAATAGTTTGGTCAATTTCCTGAACCGTATTGTATTTACTTAAAGAAAATCTAATTACACCTCTGTCTTCTTCAATTCCTAAAGCATTTAAGACATGGGATCCAGCAACTGCCCCACTTGTGCATGCGCTACCACCTGAAACAGAAATCTTCTCAATATCGAGGTTGAAAAGAAGCATTTCGTTAACCTCATGTTTAGGAGTTGAAATACTAATCACGTGTGGTAGGCTATTTTGAGAAAGACAATCACCGTTAAATTCCAGATTCACTATTTCTTTTAACCTGGCAATAAAATAAGATTTTAAGGAAACAAGTTCTGACCTTTTTACCTCCATATCCTGGTTTGCTATTTCAAGGGCCCTGGCAAGGCCAACCGCACCTGCAATGTTTTCAGTTCCTCCGCGCATGTTCCTTTCCTGGGAACCACCATGAATAATTGGGCCAATCTTATTTTCAGAATTGATATAAATGAATCCTATCCCCTTTGGACCGTGAAATTTATGTGCTGAACCGACTAAAAAATCTATTTTAAGTTTTTGAAGATCAAATGGAAAATGACCAATCGTCTGAACAGTATCTGAGTGAAGCAAAGCATTATGTTTTTTGCACAAAAACGACACTTCATGCAAATCGAGCATATTTCCTATTTCATTATTGCCATGCATTAAACTTACTAAACAGCCGGAATTAGCAGCTAAAATCTTTTCCAAGCTTTTCAGGCTTACTATTCCTTTTTTGTTTAGTTCAACCAAATGAATTTTCACAAACCCATTGTTATCCAGCCATTCAGCAGTATGCAAAACCGCATGATGTTCTATGGAGGAAGTAATAATGTTTTTAATATCCAGTGAAAAAACGCTTCCGGTTAAAGCAAGGTTGTCGGCTTCTGTCGCCCCTGATGTGAAGAATATTTCTGATGGTGAGCAGTTTAGCAACTTAGCAACTGTTTTTCTTGCATTCTCAATGGCAGACCTGGCCTGCCTTCCATGAGAGTGGATAGAGGAAGGATTCCCAAAAGCAGTTTCAAAATAAGGCAACATAGCCTCAATTACTTCCTTATCAACGGGAGTTGTGGCGGCATTGTCTAAATAAATGTGCATAAAGGAACAAGTACTGGTTTACAGATTTTAAAATTAACAAGAATCCAGATGCTATTTGCTGATTCGTATACCAATTGCCAAAAGTCTTGAATCATTACTTCAATTGGGTATTTAGGATAATTAAAAATCTTAATACTATAATCTGAACTTTAAGCCTTTTATATATGAGAGAATCATACATTTTTTGTTTTTACGAAATCGCTATCTTTACAATTGTCAACTCTGACAAAGTTCCAAACTTTGTAAGAGTTCTACCTCAACTTTAACAAAAATGGCCGAAGTAATTTATAATGACGACAGCATCAAGTCTTTAGACTGGCGGGAACATATTCGTTTACGTCCCGGGATGTACATTGGAAAATTAGGTGATGGATCAGCGTACGACGACGGTATTTATGTTTTAGTAAAAGAAATACTCGATAACTCTATCGATGAGCATGTGATGGGAAATGGAAAAACCATTGAAATTAAAGTTACTGACCACAGGGTTGAAGTAAGGGACTACGGACGGGGAATTCCTTTGGGAAAGGTTATTGATTGTGTATCAAAAATTAATATCTTCGGAAACCTGATCGGCGAGTTTGCCCACGATTTG
>JANYCH010000066.1 GCA_025360395.1 Cytophagales bacterium
TGAGTTTTGTTTCAGGCTAAACAGGTCAATATTCAAACAAACTATATTTGATAACCTCATAAAGAGAATGGTAATAGCTGACTATGTACCTATAAAACAAATAAAATTTCGTATAAGTATTTAAATGGGCTATTCTTTAAATTAAATCTCATTTTTAAT
This sequence comes from Cytophagales bacterium, assembly GCA_025360395.1. GTDB lineage: Bacteria > Bacteroidota > Bacteroidia > Cytophagales > UBA9547 > UBA9547. Next base: position 160 of record JANYCH010000066.1, read on the forward strand.
AGTGCAGGTTATTGAAATGCTTAGAAAGCGTAACCAATTCTTATGCCGCCCCACCTATGTGTTCCTTGTGTTGCAAATTCCTGAGAAAGAAATGACTGGAAATATTCTAAGTTCATTCTCTTAATTTTAAAAACTATTCCAAAATTGTGTTGAAATACAATCCTGTTGATATTTTTTGATTCTATTGTATAAGAAGAAGTTCGATTGAAAAGGCCCCCTTGTAATGTGGCATCATATCCGATGGCACTTAATTTAGGTTCTGAATAAAGGTAAACCTGAAATTTTCTTTTTTGATTGACAAAAGATTGGAAAGGACTTTCAAAAACTCCTGTCATAAAAACAAATCCAAGTGAAGCCTTATCATACAAGGTACCAGCCATTCCTCCGGCTTTAGCATTGATGACTAAATAGTTCCTATAGGTAAGCACGTTCTTCTCAATATCAACCTGGTAGTTTAAGATCAGGTCGTTTTGAACCTGATTTTGCCAGCCTAAAGGTTGCAAATCTCCGATCCACCGGTGAATTTCTTGCTGCATTTGCTCTCCACCAGCCGCAGGACCCATCACTCCGGTACTTAAAACAGAAGCTATTCTATATTTATGGACTGAATCATTGATAATGGAAAACGTTTTAAGGAAAAGAGCAGCAGCAAATGGCCTGTCACCGTAAAGAATTTCGTTGTGACCGATACTGGTAGGAGTGAAGCCAATGTGTTCCAATGATATTCCATTCTTTACCTGCGCGGTGGATGAATTAAAAACAAGCCTCGATAATGGAAATTTTGAAATAACAGGATGAACAAATTCAAGGTTAATTCCTTGTGTGTAAAATTCATCAGTTTCCGAAAAATAATCGTTCTCGTAATGGAACCTGAAATAACGGTCTGAACTAATGTTGCGGTAAGAAGCAGTATTGTCTATCAATTGCCCAAATAATGGGAATTGAATAATAACGAAAAAATAAGGGAGGAAGTATTTCACAGCCAGATATCTACGATTTATCTGGCTGTGATGGTTTTAATTTTACAAAAAATATCAATCAACAAACTCGCAAAGGTATGCAGTGTCTGTAGCAACTTTCAAAAAGAACTTGCTATTAGCTGCAACATCGAATTTTAAACCTGCTTTGAAAGTTTCCCAAAAATCCTTCCCTGGAAGCTTCACAACCAGCTCTCCTGATATTACAGTCATAATTTCTGCTTTACCTGTTCCGAACTCATATTCTCCCGGAGCCATTACGCCAACGGTAGAACTATATGGTTTTCCCTGAAATGAAACCGATTTTACTTTGCCTTCAAAATACTCGTTAACTTTAAGTGCGCTCATAAGATTGTTTGAAAGGGGCAAAAATACTATAATATCAATTAACGAAAAGTATTTCAGGCCTTGGGATGTGCTTTTTCAAAAGCCTGTTTCAGCTTCTCTATTGAATTGTGGGTGTAAACCTGTGTTGCAGCCAGACTGCTGTGTCCTAACAGGTCTTTTATCGCATTCAAATCTGCACCACGGTTCAGGAGATGTGTGGCAAATGTATGCCTTAAAACATGAGGACTTTTTTTATCTGCATGAATCTGGTTTTTAGTCAATGTTGCTTTTACTAAACGCTGAACAAAAACCGGGTATAGTTTATCTCCTTTATCGGTTACAATCAAAAACTCATTCTGATTGCTTAAAGTAAATCTTTTAAGTTTTAAATACTCCTCAATCAATGCTGCTAAAGATGTATTAACCGGCACAATCCTTTCCTTATTACCCTTCCCAAGGACTTTAAGCAATCTGTCGAACTTATTGTAATCTTTCTCTTTGATGCCAATTAACTCTGAAAGCCTTATTCCTGTTCCATAAAGCATTTCCATAACCAGCTTATTCCGTATTGCCTCGAAGCCTTCCGGGACATCTTCGGCCAATAGCGGCTTGTCTAATAAGGTATTCATATCAACCACCGATAAAAATACCGGCAGGCGCTTTTCTACTTTCGGTGTTTTAAGCCTTGTTGTAGGATTGGTTATAATATGTCCGTGTTTTAAT
>JANYCH010000112.1 GCA_025360395.1 Cytophagales bacterium
TGAAAAAATGCAACTTAATTTATTCGATAAAAAGGCAGGGGGTGTTTTTCACGAAAAAGAAAAATCCCCCTGAAAATCAATTTAAGGCATCTTTATTCCTCTCCTTTCTATAATTAAATATTACTCGGATGTCAGTAATTATTTTTTATAAAATACAATTTCAATTTCCATCCCGGCTTCATCACTCGTATCTTTCATCTCTACAAAGTATTCTTCTTTGCCTTTCCAAAGTTCATCTTCTCCGTTTACTATTTCAAATGGCCCGTACCTTTCGTTAAAATATTTAGTAAGGTTAGTTTTCAAATTTTTTTCTTCATTGGAATCCTGCAATATAAAAACGATAGCGAAGCTTTGAGCTTTTCCGGTCGTATCTGTATAATACAACAAATCTGCAAAATCGTCAGAATCAATATTAATTGTGTAAGTCAAAGTAGAATCAGTTTCACTTTGCAGAGTTGCGGTCTCTTTTAATTTGATTGCAGCCTTTGTATCGCCAAAATTACTTCCACGAAAAACCCCATTTTCTATTTTAATAATTTTTTGAACCTCTTTGGGATATTTTTTTAATATGGGCTTTGAAATTTGTGACCAGCAATTGGAGAATAAGAAAATAAAAATAATGATGGAAAATCTATTCATTTTAAGCAGCTTTTAAGTTTGCAAATATAAAAATCCTCTTCAAAGATCATTTTATATAACGTAGCCCAGGGCCGATAAGTTAATTTTTAATATTTGAAACCTGACTATGTTTTATTTTGTTTACCGTAAGTTCACAGTTGAAACTAACGATTGTTTAATATATTTCTAAAATTATTAAACAAAATAAGGATGATACATGTTTAGATTTATATGAGGGTTTCGGTATACCGCAAAGAACATTTTAATGCTGCTCACAGACTTAACTCCAATAGTCTGAACGATATTGAAAATAAAACAGTTTTTGGTAAGTGTAACAATGAAAATTTTCATGGACATAATTATGAACTGGTTGTAAGGGTCACTGGCGAAGTAGATCCGATAACAGGTTATGTTATCGATATGAAAATACTGAGCGATGTGATCAAGGAATTTATTTTGAATAAATTTGACCACAGAAACCTGAATTTAGATACTGAAGAATTTAGAAACCTGAACCCAACTGCAGAAAATATAGCAGTCGTTATTTGGGAGATTCTTTCAACAAAACTGGACAAAAAATACACGGTTAAAGTTTGGCTTTATGAAACAGAAAGAAATTTTGTCGAATACCCTGCAGCTGACTGACTTCGATTTGGAAGACATCGGAAACGATCACCTGGGATCTTCGTACGATACTCCATTAAGAGACGATGCATTTGAAATGGGAGATGAATTAAAAATGGAACTGATTGCCAAACATTTCAAAGAAATCATGCTGTTGCTTGGTCTTGATCTGAATGATGACAGCCTTAAAGGCACTCCTCAAAGGGTGGCTAAAATGTATGTCAAAGAAATTTTCAGTGGTTTAAATCCGGCTAACAAGCCTAAAATAAAGCTATTTGATAACAAATACAGGTACAATGAAATGCTTGTAGAAAAGGATATAACCTTTTATTCTAACTGCGAACACCATTTTGTGCCGATAATCGGAAAGGCTCATTGTGCATATATTTCATCTGGCCAAGTGATTGGCCTATCGAAAATAAACAGGATTGTACAGCACTTTGCCAAAAGACCCCAGGTTCAGGAACGCCTTACGGTCCAAATTGCCAACGAACTCAGAGATGCTTTGCAGACTGAAAGTGTGGCAGTTGTAATTGATGCTTCTCACTTATGCGTATCCTCAAGAGGGATTAGCGACATTACCAGTAGGACCATTACTTCCCAATATTTTGGTAAATTTCAGGAAGACAGTTTTAAAAATGAATTCCTTAAACATATTTCTACTCCAGCTTAACAATAATTCTTAAATACCTAAATTTGTAAATGGTATTCAGAACTATTCTTCAATCCAAAAAATCCTCATGGGAAATTTCTCATGAGGATTTTGTTTTAAGTATTGGTTCATGCTTTGCGGATTGCATAAGCACCAAACTTTCAGAAAACGAGTTTAAGGTTTCAGGAAATCCTTTTGGAATTATTTACAATCCTTTAAATATTGTAAATAACCTTATTGAGTCTGATAAAGAATATTTAACATGTAAAAATCACGTTTACCGAAATGGCAAATTTTATCATTACAACTTTCATTCGGAAATAAACGCCAATACAGAAGTTGAACTTGAAACTCAAATTAATTTAATTTTTCTAAACAAAGAAGAACAATTAAAGAGAGCACATTATCTTATTATTACCTTAGGAACTGCTTTTGTTTATTTTTTAAAAGACAGTGAAATTCCTGTGGCCAATTGCCATAAAATGCCTTCTCAGCTTTTCATAAAGAAAATGCTTTCTCCAGAAGAAATTGTAGTTGCCTTTGAAAGGCTGTTAAAACATTTAAACAACATAAATCCAAAGATAAAAATCATCCTTTCAATCAGCCCGGTCAGGCATTTGAAAGACACTTTAGAACTGAATACAGTGAGCAAATCGATTCTCAGGCTGGCTTCCTGGCAGCTTACAGATAAGTATCCTGACAAAATTACATATTTCCCTGCTTTTGAAATAATGATGGATGATTTACGGGATTACCGCTTCTTCAAAGAAGACATGATACACCCCACCCCTCAGGCAGAAAATTATATTTGGGAGCGGTTTAGTGAAACTTTTTTCTCTAAAAACACGATAGAGTTAAATAAGGAAATATCAGAACTTCGGGCATCAATAAGCCATAAGCCTTTTCATCCCCAATCGCCCGAATACAATACGTTTTTGGTAAAGACAATAGAGAAAGCCAAAAAACTGAATGACAAAGTGTCTGTAAAAGGGATCTTGGAAAAACTGGCACTAAAATTAGAATTATAGTGTTGTGTGGATATTAACCAAAGCTGAGATTTTTAAGTAGAAATTAAAGCCAGAATTTGAAGTTAAGGATCCAAATCTTATATTTAGGAATGATATGGCCAAGGACAGCAATATGGAAGCAAAGTTTTCAAACAGGGTCAAAGAAGTAATTTCGTTGAGCCGCGAAGAGGCCATGAGGTTGGGACACGACTTCATCGGACTTGAACACATTATCCTCGGTATGATTCGCGAGGGGGAAGGAGTGGCCATATCTTTGCTTAAAAAGCTTGGAGTGCCTATCGAAGACTTACGCCTGACTTTGGAACATGCAACCAAAGCTACTGCTGGTCATACTGTTAACATTAAAAATTTAACTCACATCCCTCTAACCCGCCAGTCAGAAAAAACATTGAAGGTGACTTATCTGGAAGCTAAAATGTTCAAAAGCGAACTGGTCGGAACAGAGCACTTACTTTTATCAATTTTGAGAGATACTAACAATGTTCCCTCCCAGATTTTAGGGAAATACGATGTCAATTATGACGTCGTAAAAGAATTACTGGAATTCCATTCACAAAACCCAACTGCTTCGTCTGATACTGACGATGGGGATGATGATAATTCAAAGCTTTTCGGTTCGGCTGGCGCTTCAGGAAGAGAAGCACAAAAACCAGGTTCAGAAAAATCCAGGACCCCCGTTTTAGACAATTTTGGCCGGGATTTAACCAGACTTGCCGAAGACGGAAAACTAGATCCTATCGTAGGCCGTGAGAAAGAAATTGAGCGTGTTGCCCAGATCCTGAGCCGCCGCAAGAAAAACAACCCAATCCTTATTGGGGAGCCAGGTGTTGGTAAAACTGCCATCGCTGAAGGTTTAGCTTTAAGGATAATTCAGAAAAAAGTTTCAAGGGTATTGTTTGGCAAAAGGGTGATAACCTTAGACTTAGCATCCCTGGTGGCTGGTACTAAATACCGCGGCCAATTTGAAGAAAGAATGAAGGCGGTAATGAACGAATTAGAGAAATCTCCTGACGTTATTCTTTTTATTGATGAGATCCATACAATTGTAGGAGCAGGTGGAGCTTCTGGTTCACTTGATGCATCCAACATGTTCAAACCTGCTTTGGCAAGGGGAGAAATACAATGTATCGGCGCAACTACTTTAGATGAGTACCGTCAGTATATAGAGAAAGATGGTGCTTTGGCGCGTAGGTTCCAAATGGTGATGATCGAGGCAACTACGGTTGAGGAAACGATCCAGATCTTATCAAATATCAAAGACAAATACGAAGACCACCATCATGTAAATTATACTACTGATGCAATTGAAGCTTGTGTAAAAATGTCTGACAGGTACATCAGCGACAGGTTCCTGCCCGATAAAGCCATAGATGTTTTAGATGAAGCCGGAGCAAGGGTACACATCAACAACATCAATGTTCCGGGAGACATCCTGAAACTTGAAGAGCAGATTGAAAATATCAAAAAAGAAAAAAATAAAGTAGTAAAAAGCCAGAAATACGAAGAAGCTGCAAAACTCAGGGATACTGAGAAAAAGCTGATCGAACAACTGGATATTGCAAAACTTCGCTGGGAAGAAGAAACCAAGCTGAAACGCTACAATGTGAAAGAGGAAAACATCGCGGAAGTTATTGCGATGATGACCGGAATTCCTGTGAGCCGTATCGGACAAAACGAAGGAACGAAATTACTTGCAATGAAAGATGACCTGAAAGCCAGGATCATCGGACAAAACGAGGCAATTGAAAAATTGTCAAAAGCAATTCAAAGAACAAGGGTAGGGTTAAAAGACCCTAAAAAACCTATTGGTTCATTCATATTCCTTGGCCCAACGGGTGTAGGTAAAACTGAGCTTGCAAAAGCATTGGCTTCTTACCTATTCGATAAAGAAGATGCCCTGGTTAGAATTGACATGAGTGAGTACATGGAGAAATTCTCTATTTCTCGCCTTGTTGGAGCGCCTCCGGGTTATGTAGGTTATGAAGAAGGCGGCCAGTTGACTGAAAAAATCCGCAGAAAACCGTATAGTGTGATCTTGCTGGATGAGATCGAAAAAGCTCACCCTGATGTATTCAATATCTTGTTGCAGGTATTAGACGATGGTATTTTAACCGACGGTTTGGGCCGCAGAGTTGATTTCAGAAACACTATCATCATCATG
>JANYCH010000114.1 GCA_025360395.1 Cytophagales bacterium
AAAACAAAATACAAAACAAAGTTAATTCCGATATTGACCAGCAACAGAGGGATTATTTCCTCCGTCAGCAAATAAAGGCACTCCAGGAAGAACTTGGTATAGAAAGCCATGACCAGGAAGTAGAAAAACTGAGGGCTAAAGGGGAGAAAAAGAAATGGCCGGATACCATCTCCAAACATTTTGCCAAAGAACTGGACAAATTGTCACGTATCAATCCTTCTGCCGCAGAATATCCGATGGCCTTAAATTATGTGGAATTTTTGGTAGACCTGCCTTGGAATGAGTTTACAAAGGACAATTTTGACCTTCAAAGGGCTAAAAAAGTGCTCGATAAAGAGCATTTTGGTCTTGATAAGGTAAAGGAAAGGATTATAGAGTATTTAGCAGTACTAAAATTAAAAAACGAGTTTAATAAACAGCATGAGGGCCTAAAGGCACCCATTTTATGTCTTTATGGTCCTCCTGGAGTTGGTAAGACTTCTTTGGGAAGGTCAATTGCCAAGGCTCTTAATAGAAAATATGTTCGCATGTCCTTGGGTGGACTCAGGGATGAAGCTGAAATAAGAGGACATAGGCGGACTTATATTGGTGCTATGCCTGGAAGGATCATTGCAAGTTTAAAAAAGGCACAATCATCAAACCCTGTTTTTATTCTTGATGAAATTGACAAAGTTGGTTCAGATTTCAGAGGCGATCCATCTTCTGCACTTTTAGAGGTGCTTGATCCTGAACAGAATAATGCTTTTGCTGACAATTATCTTGACCTGGATTACGATTTATCAAAAATACTTTTCATTGCTACATCCAATGCATTGGATACTATCCATCCGGCATTGCGCGACAGGATGGAAATTATTGAACTGAACGGATATACCCTCGAAGAGAAACTTGAAATAGCCAAAAGCCATCTTTTGCCAAAGCAGAAACTTGAACATGGTATAAAAAATAAAGACCTGGCAATTTCTGATGAAGGTATGCTCAAGATCATTGACGGATATACCCGCGAATCTGGGGTCAGGAACCTTGAAAGACAGATTGGAACTGTAATTAGGAAAATTGCCAAAAAAATGGCCGCAGGTGAACCATATCCAAAATCTTTGAAGGCAAAAGAGGTTATTCAATTGCTTGGTGCTGAAACATTTGACAAAGAAATATATGAGGATAACCGCTATGCAGGAGTCGTAACCGGACTTGCCTGGACATCTGTTGGAGGTGAAATTTTGTTTATTGAATCGAGTTTAAGTAAAGGAAAAGGAAAACTTACTATTTCAGGCCAACTAGGAGATGTAATGAAAGAGTCTGCCATGGCAGCCTTATCCTATTTAAAATCGGTTGCGGTTGAAATAGGAATTGATTACAGGGTATTTGATAATTATGACCTTCATATACACGTTCCTGCTGGCGCGGTACCAAAAGACGGTCCTTCTGCAGGAATAACCATGCTGACCTCCCTGGCATCAGTTTTCACTCAACGAAAAGTACGTCCAAATCTAGCAATGACAGGAGAGATCACACTGAGCGGCAGAGTATTACCTGTGGGTGGAATCAAAGAAAAAATCCTTGCTGCAAAAAGAGCAGGAATCAAAGACATTATACTTTGTAACAGAAACAAGAAAGACATAGATGAAATGTCTCAAAAGGATCTGACCGGACTTAACATAAATTTTGTTAACCATGCTTCCGAAGTGTTGAAGCTTGCCTTGCTTGATGAGAAAGTCTCAAACGCAATAAACTTTTCTTACAATGAACGTGAGCCTATTGAGATCATTTAATAAGTCAGCTTTACTTAGCTAAACAATGCTTTGAAGTATGTTAGAAACATAAATTTGCAATCACCTTACTATTTTTTAATCTGCTTATACCAATCTTTACGCATAAAGGTTTTTTCGAAGAAAAAAAAGAAGAAGCTACTTATTAGGAGAACAAATGTTGTAAGAACAATAAATTGAATGATAAGATCTGTAATGTAGTAGTTTGTGAATCGAATTCGTAATAGAGGCTTTCCAAAAAAAGAGATTATTCCAAAGTGTAGTAAGTAAATGGAATAACACATACCACCAATTACGCATAATACACGCTGTTTGAAAATCAGGTTCCAAATATTACCGAAACTGAGGACCATGCTATAAAAAATGAATATGCAGGTGAGAAGCAACAATGTATCTGAAATACGGACATATGTTAGATCAATAAAACCAATTAAGCATATTGCTCCTAATATTATCGATGGGATAATTGGAAAATTCAGTTTAATTGGACTTACATATAGATCGGCCAAAAGAAACCCTATTAAAAAAAATTCTGCATGTAAGTAAATGCAGTTAATTGGGCATGGAACATAATATTGCAATACAGGAAATACAATTGTCAAGACGATCAAAACAGCCCTTCTTGGAATTATTTTCAATTTAAAAATCAGGGCAATAAGAGGGGCAATAATATAAAACTGGATTTCAACCTCCAGGCTCCATGTTACGCAATTAATTATAGGTAGCGTTTCTGGGTAGAGAATATTGCTAATGTAAAACAAAGAAGCTAAAAGACTTTTTATTAGTACCTCAGCAGTTTGATGGTGCATAATGAAAAGTTCTCCCAAAAACATGGCAAATAGCACTAAAATATAAGGTGGTTCAAGCCTGGTTAACCTCCTTAAATAATAATCTTTAAGAAAAACTTTACTTGTTTTTGTTATGTATTCATTTGCAAAAGGAACTGCTAAAACAAAACCGCTTATGGCAAAAAATAATGGTACTCCTACATTTCCCTTTTCAAAAAAATCATTTAGCCATTTATAATTAGAATAGGAATCAATATAGTGTAATTTAGAATTTGCCAATATAAATCCATTTAAATGATAAAAAACCACCAAGCAAATCGCCAAAAACCTTAATCCATCAATCTCACCGATGTATTTACCTGATGAGGTTATCCTAGTTAATTTTGAAAGAAATTTTTCTAACATATTTGAATTTGCAATCAGTTGTTCTTTATAAGTAAACCAATATTATAGGGATGGCTATAACCAACTAATTATGTTTAATGAAATTTTATAACTAAGAAAGTTACATCATCTTCCTCACTTTCACTTTGTTCAGAAAATTCAGAAAAAAACGTTGAGAAGTTTTGCACAATAATTTCAGCTGCAAACTTTACCTGGGTTTCTGTAAATTCTAAAAGATTTTCCACACCTAGTAGGTTGTTATCTTTTCCTCTACATTCTGTCACACCATCAGTATAAAGGAACAAAATATCGCCATCATTATAATACAATTGCGCTTCTTCAATAAAATTTTTATAGGAATCATCCTTTAACATTCCTAATCCCATTCCTCTTGGTTCAAGTAAAAATGCCTTTTTTAAGGCAGCATTATAGAAGATTGCCTGACAATGGCCAGCCCGCACATGTCTAATTTGTTTAAGTTCGGTATCTATCAAAAAAACTGCAAGAGTGATGAATGAACTCTTTTCTGTATTGTAAGCCAGTGCATAATTGGCCCTAACAACTAAATTCCTTGGCCCACTGCAAACCTGTACCAAAGACCTGAAAATACCTTTAAGCTGCGCCATGAGAAATGCTGCAGAGGTTCCTTTACCTGCAACATCTCCGATAGCAATCCAATATTGTTGTCCGTTTATTGTACAATAATCAAAAAAATCGCCTCCAACAGTGTCGGTACTTTTAGTATAATGAAAGATTTTTAGATTATCATAGCTTAAATTGTATTTAGGAAGCAGGCTATGTTGAATATGCTTTGAAATTTTGATCTCCTCAAGGTAGCGTTCCTTTTCAATTGCTTCTGACAACAATGCTGTGTTCTCCAAAGAAATAGCAGCTTGCTGTGTATACATTCTGAGAACATTGATAATATCAGTTTCAAATCCGTCTTTAACGTATTTTACTATTACCACATACCCGGCATTAAATGATGAAGTTTTAATTGGGATACATATCAAGCTTGATTCATCACCAAGAGAAGGTATATCAATAGATCTGGTATTTCTTAAAATAATTTCCTTAGAATATGACTCTGAAGTCAGAAGATTTAATTCGGTCTCTATATTTTCGATAAGAAGTTCCTGGATATTATCTTCTATCAAAATTGACTCATCTGTGTTTTTATTAAAGTACCTTACCCAAATAATGTCTGCAAGTGATACGGCCTTGCAGCTTTCATACAACAATTCCAGTATCTGATCTCTGTCTTTGCCTTGTTGAAGAGTGTCACTTAAAACCTGAAACCTTGACAATTCCTCATACTTTTTCTCGAATACACCGGAAGTTGGTAAATTAAATATTAAAATAAGGATAGTAAAAAGTGTATAGATGGCAAAGAAAGTAAATAAGCAATAAATAAATATGTTGGAAGACATGCTGGTAGGAATTTTATAGCTAAAATCCTTTCCTATAAATAGTTGTAAAAAATAAAGCCCCATTAAAAAAATAGATGTAACCATAAACAAGGCCTGTAACTTTTGTTTGAAGTCCAGATAAACAATCCATTTTATTCTTATAGTAAGGAAAACTGAAAAAATTGTCGTGATGGAAAGACATAAGTAAACCACATAAATGTGTAATCCAAATGGTAAGAGACTCATAACCAGGAGGATAAACATAAAATACTCAAACCAGGCCCAGTAAAGAAGAATCTGCTTTACTTTGGGATAAAAAGATAATTTTTTAAATACATTATAAATTGATCCTTGAAATACAATCAGGGCCATGCCAACCAGGTGGTAGCTTAACAATGAAATGAATGATTTTCCAACATATTCAACATCGGTATTCCAGTTATCAAAAGTCCTGATAACAAACACGAGCACAAAAAATACAATTGATGTCAGAAAACCTTTCCAAAGTATTTCCAGGAAGCCATTTATATTGGAAACAAACTGGATTTCAGCCCTGAAAAATAAAAAGGTGAATAAAATATAAGACCCGAAGAACAGCTTTTCAAGGATTATAAAGAAAAAATTAGACGTGTTATAGAAATCAGTGACTAGGAAAGCTGTCCCACAGCTTAATGCAAGAAATAAAAATAAAATCCTCTCTTTGATCCTTGTCTTCAATTTTTTTTGAAATGACCTCAAATAAAGGAGAAGAATTGGAAATAAGCAATGAAATTAAATTTTGTGTTGATAATTTAATCCCAGCGATATAATGCAGTAGGAGTTGGCTCTAATTTATCCTGTTCTGCCTTATATTTTAAATCGATATAATAAGCAAAGTAAACTATACCAATTGCAATCCAGTATAAAACACCATCAATATAATTGAATATGTTTGTTTGAAGGTTAATTAAAAAAGGAAGTTGAAACATTGTCATTTGCAGAGCAAGGATTTTATACTCTAGTTTTTTAACCTTTTTAGCAATTGTCCAACATGTAAAAAATACAACAAACCTTAGAGCCATCACAATAAAATACCCCAAAAGGCCCAATTCCAGAGTCAATCTTTCATATTCCTTTTCCCAATAGACAGGCATGTCATTTCTATTAGATAAAAAGGCCCCAATACCAGGTTGACCGGTTCCCAAACCAAAACCTATTGGATCAATTTCTCCATCAAAAACCGGGATGAAATCTATTCTGGTCTGTAAATCGGTGGAGTTTGTAAATCTCGCACTAAAATCTCCCAAGGCTGTTGAACCAGCTGTGGTACTTATAATTATCAGATAAACTATAAAAAGAGAAATGCCAATGGGAATTAATTTATTTAAAAATTTAAATTGGCCTGAAGAAAGTAGAACTAAAACGGTGATTCCTTCTGTAATAACATAATATCCAACCGGGCCTCGGGAGCCAGTCATAAAAATGTTCATAAAACCCATTGCATAAGCTACTAAAAACATGGGGCGAAATTTATTTCTTATAACCGATGAAAATAAACCATAGAGCAAAATATGCAGGATAAAAGACAGAAAGGCTGCATAGGTGGCAAGATATGAAAATGTACCAGCTATTCTAACGCGTCCCCCACTTCCAACTACAACCTCATAAGTTCCAGCATCTTGCTCAGTTGCATAACGGTTAATGAAAGCATCTGGAGGAGAAAAAAACTGTAGTATACCTATTGAAAAAATACCTAATAATATCCAGGTTAACCATTCAATAATTGTGTCAAATTTTTCTTCACTCTCAAGTACCTTTGGAATATTAAACACCATTGGTACAAATGCGAAATGCATAACAAGGCCATATATTTGAACAAAGAATATATCTGTTCCTCTAAAATTTAACATTTCCAGAACTGCATACCCCAAATAAATTAATAAAAGACTGATGAATGCTGGCTTTTCCTCATATTGATTTAGACTATTTTTAGCTTTAGAAGAAAAATAAAATGCAAAAGCAATCACATATTGCATAAGGTAAATTGCAGTACCTAATGATGGGAATAACCATTTCCGGAAAGCCCCCTGAAAAATCAGATATAAAAAAAAGAAATAAAATGCGTGTTGGCCCTTCATAGAATATATTGCAAATTAAGAAGAGTTTTTGTAATCAGTTAAGATGTATATCTGCAATGTCAGTTATGGTTTTTTTGACTTCGCTGTAGTAGTTCTCCCAGGTATATAATTTGGCAGATTTTACTGCACATTCACCCATTTCTTTAATTTTAACTTTGTTGTTATAAAAGAATAGAATTTTTTCCTTTAACGAATCAAGATCCCCAGTTGGTATTATAAATCCAGATTCCCCTTCTCGAACTGCATCTTTAGCTCCAGTAGATTCAGTTACAATTACCGGAAGACCACAGGCCATTGCTTCAACAACGGTCATTGCCCAGCTGTCAAGATAAGATGGAAAAACATAAACATCTGATTGTCTTAAATGCATCACTAGTTCTTCGTGATGAAGGAAGTCAAAATATGTAAATAACCCTGCATATTTTGTAAACAAATCTGCTCCATCTAATAGCGGGCCTATTATTACCAAATCCAGTTTTGCCAAATTTAATTCCTTAATAGCCTGAAGCAGAAGCTCTATTCCCTTTCGTTTAGTAAATGTTCCTGTGTAAATTAATTTTAATCCTTCCGATTGATAATAACTGGATTTAGGATAAAAAATTGATGGGTTATATCCCAAGTTCAATACTTTTATTTTTGTTTCTTTTACTCCATTTGCTATAAGAGTATTTTTTGCGAATGTGGAAAGTGTTAATATATAATCAGCATATTCATATTCCAGTTCTTTAACCTTGTTAATTTCTTTAAATAAGTTTTCATCTTCAAAAAGATCAGTAAACGTTGGTTCTTGAAGTCTGAGGTTTTCAAGATATTTGAAATGAACCTGAGCGAGATCTAAAATTGTTATTCCACCAGCTTTTTTTATCACTTTAAAACTTTCCAAGCAGGATTTTTCATAACCAATAAATATAGTGGGTAATAATTTTGACAATCTTTTGGAAACACATTTATCATGATCCTTCTCAACCTGAAAAACATATTTTTCACTCCTGTATTTATTAGAACATTGTACCAACAATTGTCTCTTGAATTCATTCCAGGGAAATTGTTCAATGAGTTCATCATTTTGTAGATCAAATTGTTTCTTTTTTAAAAATTTATTAAAAAGTAACTTTCCTAAAACTGGTATCTGAACTAAAAATTTATAAAATCCTAAAGAAGGCTTGTACCATATACTTGTTAAAAATAACAGAAGAAAGTTCTCAAGTTGAAGCGCATGAAGTAGTTGATGAACGTATTGTTTACCCGGATGTGAAACAACAACTGTTATTTTTCTAATCATTTAAAATTTTAGTGAACAACGTTATATATTCCTTTGCTTTATCAATTTCCTGAAAATTAGATAATTGAATAGATGCTGCTTTATAAAGCTCATTTTGCAATTCGGTTGAACACAAAATTAAATTCATTTTCTCTTTAAGTTTAACAAAATTACCATTTGGAAATGTCAGTCCAGCTTTTCCAATGCATTCGGCCAGACCACCATTTTCGGAAACTATTACTAATTTTCCTGCAGCGAGCATTTCTAAGGCCACACCTCCCATAGGCTCTTCCCATTCAGACGGAATTATTGAAATTTTGGCTTTTTTGACCCAATTCAATAAATCTTCCCCTGTTTGTTTCCCTGCAAAAACTACTTTTTCAGTTATAGAAAGTTCATTACAGATTTTTAAAAGGTTAGTAAGCCAGTTTCCACTCCCAATAATCAATAATTTTTTACTGTATTCAGGATTTTCTTGGAGAAACAAATGAAACGCTTTTAACAATGTTCCAACTCCCTTTTCTGAAACTAACCTTCCCAGAAAGAAAAAATCAAACTCATAATCACCCTCATGACCTGATATTCGACTAAACTGATTTATTGGAAAGGGATTATATATAACCATTTGGTTAGGGAGCCACTGGCGATTCGCCACCCAATTTGTAATAGCTACGTTCTTTGTAACCAAATGTGAAACAATTATTCTTAAAAATAATTTGGCAATTTCAACACTAGCTTTTGCAAACCCCTGGTGCTTGCAATGAAATAAATAAGATTGGATTGGGTTTAAAGGAGAAGGTTGGCCTTCGTACCAACCTAGTCCATCAATACAAATTAGTTGATATCCTGCATGAGTCCAGATAATTGGTTTTCTGTACCATTTAGCTAAAAAAAACAATTCAAAGCTTGCTCCGTTGCAATGGATTAAATCATGATCCTGTATCAACTTCTCTTTTTCGACATTGTCTGGATTTCGACAAATTTTATAAATTTCAATATCTGGCTCTAATGAAACTGTTCTGGTTATAACAGTACATTCATTTCCTAATCGAACATAATTTTCTGCAAGACATTTACTCACAGTTTCTATCCCACCAACAGAAGGATGAAACAGAGTGGATTGCAATAAAATTTTCAATTTCTAATTATGAGTTGAAATGTGATTAATAAATGTTGAAGCAATATCAAGTGATCTTTCCTTAAGAATATAGCCTTTTTTTATGTCGTTTACAGATTTGATTTTGTCCCACATAATGACAGAATCATAACTTTCTTCAACCTTCTCCAGCTTAAAGTTGTATTGTAATTCATCTCTGGTGACTATTATTGGCAAGCCATGTTCTATCATAGCCATTGCAGTACCACTTTTTCCAAGCAAGCTTAATGGTGTAGTTCCAATTCCAAAATCGCTGAAAGAAAGAAGTTCTGAAATCTCACTGTTACTTTTGTACCCAAATTTCTTGAATACAATCTGGCTACCAAATTTATCAACCATTTCATCCCAGATAACATTGCCAAATCCTTGTTTGCCGACAGATAGAATGTATAGTTTTTCCTTTACATTAATTGACATTAATTTATTTAGTAAGACTCTTATGTCCCAATTGCCCTGTATACTTCCAAAAAAAAGACCAACCCAGATATTTTCTCTTTTGTCAGCCACTATTTCAGGAATTATCCATTCAAATGCTGGTTCCCTTTTCACTTCTATATTTGAAGGAAGGGGTAGATACCTGACGGAATATCCTTTGGCCTTTAAGAGTGTGTAGTAAACATTGTTTCCAACGTGGATAACGAATGGGTTTATAGATTTTAAAAATGTTTGTAATGCAATTCTTTGAATAAAACCATTACATTTTGCTTTCCAATTGTGGTTTAAAGAAAAACCCAACCAAAGTTCATGAAGATTTACTTCAAACCTAACAGATTCTTTGAATATGCCTTTTAGAAATTTGCCTAAACCAAAAATCCAACCTCTGGACTGATAGGCATATCCCACCATTTGTATACTTACTATATCAGGATCAAATGTCTTGACAAAATTTTCCGTTAAAAGTCTCTTTTCTTTCCATGAATTTTTTGAGCTTACCTTTAAAACTGATATGCCGGATATTAATTGCTGTTCGCTTTTTTTAGTAATATAAGCATCATTAAGCGCCAATATACAGCAGTTTACATTTAATTGAATACATCTTAACGCCATCATGATAGTATAGTCCCCTACACCATCCTTACCAGGTTCTAAACTTCCAGAAATAAACAGGATTTTCATGCTTATTTATTTTGGTACAACCTTTTTAAATTCATACAAGGCTTTTCAACTAAATAAAAACTGAAAACAGATAGTATAAGAGTTAAAAACAGAACACCAAAGAAATAAACAGTCAAATTGCTATCCCATATTTTCAGATAGACTAGCGATTGTTGAATAACCCAGCCATATATATACAAACCATAGGAAAGGTCTGGTAATTTCTTTTCAAAATTAGATTCTGTAGAGAAGTAAGCCCATCCAAAAATAACATGTGCTAACAATAAAGGCATTAAAAGATGGTATAAATTAAATAAAACGAAATTTGGAATTAACGCCAAAATAAAAACTACCAAGGTCAATGAGTAGGTCAAAATTTTATTTAGTCTAATAAGATCTGAATAAATAAATGCGAAGGCCCCTGCTACAAAATATGTGAGAAAATGAATGAATGCTAATATTTGGCTTGGAACAATCTTCAAAATGTCTGAGTACACAAGGACATTTAGTACAGACAATATCAACAGAAATAGAATCCAAAGAATATTCTTTTTAATAAAGCCAAGGTAGCCTGCTACCATTACCAACAGATAACAGATGAATTCATAGGTTAAGGTCCAGATAGCCCCATTAACTAAAAAGGGATAATTGTTTTCCGAAAATAATTTTCCAATAGAATTTTGATTAATCTTTAAGCAAAAATTATATAAAACATATCCATGCGGAGTATTCTCATGGACCTTAAAATACCCAGGCAAATCATCATTTTTAATAAAGTATATAATTGGGCCAATAACAAATGCAGTTAGAATTAGTGCAACCCAAAATCCGGGAAATATTCTTAAAAATCTATTGAGGAAGAATACTTTTAAGGATTTACTTCTTTTAAAACTACCGGTTATTAAAAAACCACTTACTACAAAAAAACAATTGACAGCCAGGTTTCCGTATTTATCATTACCAATCCCAAAGAAATATTCAGATCCGAAATTTCCTAAAGGATAACAATGAGAGTAGATAACCAGAATTGAAAGTAATAATCTTATTAAGGTAAAGTGGTTTGAACTACTTAAAAGCTTGTCTGATAAAAACATCGGTCTATTTCAAAAAAAGCTGTTTAATGGATTCATGCTTGATATTTGCATTTGTTTCCGGAGACCAGTTTTTTATAATTTCCCGACTGCAATCTGACATTCTTTGTCTCAATAAATTGTCAACAAATAATATTTTCATTTTATCTGCCAATTCTTCAACGTCACCGCACTTATAAGTGAAACCATTTTCTCCTTCCATAACAAGATCATACCTGCAACCAATTCTGTCACTTATCAATACCGGCAGGCCACATAGCATTGCCTCGTTTACTGGTAAACCAAATTGTTCTGTTTCTGATGTAAATACAAGAAAATCTGAGGAGGAATAATAAGACGGTAACTGGGAGTAATTTACCAATCCTGCAAAAATCACCTTTGTATCCAAACCGAGTTCAGATACCAACGATATTAATTCAAGCTTTAAAGGTCCATCGCCAATCATTAAAAGGTAACAATTGGTACAATTTGCCATAGCAAATGCCCTGATAGCATCTTGTGGTCTTTTTCTATCTATAAATTTAGCACAAAAAATAGCAACAGTAGCATCTAATGGAATATTGAATTTTGGGCGAACAGAAAAATTATTTTGAACATTTAAGACAATAAATTTATTATCTACCGTGTAAGGTGTAATTACTATTCGTTCTTTTTTAACTCCGGAAGCTATTAAAAATCTCTTCGCCTCGGTTGAAGGAACCCAGACATTATCTGACATTTTGTTGTACAAAAATGGGATGAACCATTTTTTAAGTTTTGCCTTCCAGTTTATTTTATCCGGTGCTTCTATGTATGTAGCATCAGTTGTAAGGATTAACTTTTTACTATAGAATATAGAAGTCAATATCGCTAACCAGAAAGTGATATAAGCATGGCCGTAAACAACAATGCAATCATTTTTAACTACTTCAGAAATAATTCCTGGGTTTATTAAACCCCAAAACCGGCTCAAGCCTGGTTGAGGAGAAATATTCCTGAGAATTTTCCATGGATATTTATTATCAAGAACTTCTATATCGAACTGCTGTTGGTTTATAAATTCCTTGTCTTTCTTAAGTTCATTGGATGGAGAGGTGCAAAAGGCCACCTGCATCTGAAATTCGCTGAATTGAGCAAAAATGCGATCAGGTTCCGCGTTTTGAATAGGGTAAGCTGCCACAAAAAGCACTTTGATCTTTTTCATTTATAAGCTTCTTTCAATAAAGTCGATCACTTCTTTTGATACCGATTTCCAATTCCAGTCTTTTACTTCGTTTTTCGAGTTTTCCGCCAATCTGTTCCTTAACTCAATATCTTTTATTACCCGCTCCAGTTCAATTCCCAGTTTTTCTGGATTGCCTGTTTCAAACAATAATCCACTTAAGTTGTGCTTTATAACATCTCTCTGACCACAATTATCGGATACTACACAACATAGTCCGGAAGCCATTGCCTGAATTAGAGACAAGGGCAAACCTTCAAAATAGCTGGGCAGGACGAATATACTGCTATTGGCTAATAGCTGCATTTCTTCGCTTGACTGAAATTTACTTATAACAGTAATAAATGGATGCAGATCAGCAGGGATTTCTGATAAAACTTCATCCTCAGGATAACCAGTGCCAGCAATAGTACAGTGGAAAAGTATTCCTTTTTTATATAGAAGATCCAAGGCTCCTACAAGTACGGTTTTACCTTTTCTATCCAGCCAGGAAGCATTCCATAGAATTACAGGAGGTTCAGCCATCATGCTTTTTTGGGCAGGTACAGATTCAAAATAGTACCCGTTTTTAAAAATCATGATATCTGATGCCTTTCTATTGAATTTTAATTGGGCATAGTTTGCGTCTTCTTCATTGGACAACAGCAGCTTATGCGCTTTTCTCAGGCCTTTGTTGCAAACAGATAAACGCCATAAAGGAAACAGGAGGCGGGTTTTAAAATTTCCCGCATTCTGGTTTGGGATTTTTCCTTTCAGGGATAGCTCCCAATAGCGGGCCTCTATACCATGGCTGACAAGAAAAACCGGTGCCTTATTTACAAAAACCCCCGAAGCGGGTTCGTGGCTGATGATGGCGTCAGGTGAAATAGAACTATTCCTTAAAAATGCTTTTGCTTTAATTGGAAAAAAAAGTGGATGTTTTAGCTTGCCAAGCTCCTTAGGTTCAATGCATTGCAAGGTATGACCACGGGATTCAATTTCCCGGTTCCAGTTGTATTGGATCCTTCCCATTCCTGAATTGAGGGAAGTTGGGCATTCACTAACATGTACTATTTTCACAAAATAGGATTAACTCAATTTTTAAGACTTTTTTACCTGAATAACCTGTAGGCTATTGCCATAAGTTTATCAAAAGTTTTAAGGAGAAATAGACGTAAGCCAGATGGCCTTATGATTTTCTCAGGCAGATCTGGTTTGCCGGCTTGTTTAAAAAAAGCAAGCGCACCTTCCCAATTTGCATCCCAGATATCTTCATTCCAGAATTGATTGACCCCGTGCTTGCTGAACAATTGAAGTGTATACAAATCCTGCCAGTAATATTTACTGTCATTGATGTTTTGCATGTCAATCCCTTGTTTTTCCCAATTATGGAACCAGTTTGAAGGGGTTTTTTCAATAATCCTGTTTTCTGTCCAATCCTTGTTTTTCACATACATCTTCCTGCGTTGCCTTAAACTCATGGTAGACATAGAACTTTCAATGACACTGTACATCCTCCATTTGGCCTGTTGCGCATTCATACGTGTCATGGCATAATGCAGGATCTTAATCTCGTTCAAATGTAAAATTGAACCAGACTTCGATATCGGAACCCTTATGCTGTGTATTAATGATGGTTTGTGTTCAGTAATGCCGTCATCAATAAATCCCAGTGGCCAGGTGTTGCTATACCTTATTGTATTTTCGGTATTTAAATACATTTCAGGCTTTTCAAAGCAAAGCATCGTACCAGGCTCTGCATTTAGCATGGTTTGCCATCCGGGAGTTTCCATGGCATTGGCAGCTAGAATCTCATCTGCATCCAGTGCGAGTATAACTTTGGGCCCAGGTTCAATTTCTCTGGCTTTTTTAAACAGCAATATTTGGCGTTCAGCTTCATTGAAAGTATTACTTTCATTTTTGACAAGAACAACTTTTGGATACCTGGCGTAAATGTCAAGACTTCCATCAGTAGAATTTTGATCAGCAATAATAATGTGGTCAGCAAAAATGCTTGTTACAGATAAAAACCTTTCTAAGATCCAGGCTTCATTTTTTACAGGTGTTATTACAATTATTTTCATTAAATGTGTTGGAAATATTTAATGATACTGATGATAATCACTTGATTATTTCAATAAAAGCCTTCCCATCTAATTCTCCATCTACGCCATAAGGAAAATTGACTTTATGACCCTGGGAGAGGGCCCATTGTTTTATTTCCACTTTTGACGCTATATAAACAGCATCAATATCATAACTCATAATGTTGGGATGGTTGAAACATACCAGGTTGTTATTTAATGGAAAGGCACCTACTTCCTGATGAACATTTTCAAGTGCTTTACGCAACCTTATCTTGCTGTCGTATAGACTTATAATTGCATCTAAAATTTTTCCCTTTTTTAATTTTTCCTTTGCATTTAGGACCGGACTCAATCCTAGTTCCTGAGATTCTAATCTTTTGGTAGCAACAAAATCTGGAAAAACTAATACTAGCTTTCCTCCTGGTTTTATTACTCTTAACATTTCTATCAATCCGTTTTCAGGAAAAACTAGGTGTTCCAAAACAAAATAAGCATAAGCCATATCGAATTCTGATGAATAAAAAGGAAGTTTGTAGGCCCCTGCACATATCCAATTGCTTTCAGGATGACGTTCTCTATTCTTTTGAATTATGTATTCGGCTACCTCAGCACCGTGATATTCGCCTTTGAAGCCCATTGCATGTATTTGCCTGTAAAGCCTGCCGCTGCCACAGCCTACTTCCAGCAACTTTGCAGGATTTGTATCCAGAATTAGTTTTGGAAGCAAGTATGCAAAATCGCCCTCTTTAGGAACCTGTTCAATAGCATCAAGCATTGTCTGGTAGGCTTGCCTATCTTTGGGTTTACTGTAAAAGTCTGATAATTTGTTATTTAATTCGTCAAGAACGCTTTTGCTTGCTGTTTTACTTGATATCCAATCAAACCTTCGATTTTTGTAAATCATTAAAATTAAATAAAAGGAAATATATTATATAAAGCATTCCATAGCTCAACCAAACTAAAGAGATTAAACTTTTACCCGGAAATCTGTTTTTTACGTTGAAAATCAGCATTCCTAATTGGGACACATACCCGGCTTTAACAATTTTTAAAGGAGAATCTGTATTGAGTTTTTCTTTATTTTTTATGCAATACAGAACCCAATTCCTTGCAAGTTTAGATATTTTTTTGATTGTTTTCCAAATGTATATTTTCCTTAGCGGATGGTACACCACAGAATTTTTTAAAAATGGAACGGATGTCGTTTCCTTGATCTTCAGGTAAAAGTCCTGATCTTCCTGGGCTGCAAGCAAATAATTTTCATCAAAGCCTTTAACAGCGTGAAAAAGTGACTCATGCACCATGATATTTGCAGACCAGAAGCAATTCCCATAAAGATTAACCGGGCATTCTATCAAATCCTTATGGTGGTTTTCAGTAGGATAGATTGCTCCTTCAAAGGCTTTACTTTCCGGATAAGCTTGTATGGCATCATAATAGGTTTGCAACCAATTGGGTTCTGGAATGCAATCGTCATCTGTAAAAACCAGCCATTCTGACTTTGCATTCTTTGCCCCAAAATTACGGTTGGCAGCAGGACCACTTGCAGGACCTTTTATTAATTTCACCCAGGGATATTTCGAAGATATCATGCTTTTGGTAGATTCTGACCCACCATCATCTGACACAATTACTTCGTATTTCGAATGATCTAAGGTTTGCGAATGTGGTGCAAGCCGATCTAAACAAATTGCCAGCAAGTCATTTCTATTAAAAGTGGGAATTATAACAGAAATTAAGGAGGGCATTAAAAATTTGTTACTATACCAATATTGAGGCAATTTTTCTTACAAAACCTTCATGAGAAAACTCCCTGAAAGCCCTATCATGAAAAGATTTCTTAAAAGTAGCAATTTGAGGTGAAGAAGAAACCTTTTTCAGGTTAGCTCTAAAAGCTTGGCTGTCATGTAAAGGAAATAAAAAGTCGTCATTTCCAACAATGTAGTTATAAGGATAAAGGTCTGGAGCTATTACAATCAATCCGTTTGCCATAGCTTCAGTTAATACATAACCCCATGTATCTGAGGTTGATGCAAATAAAAATACATCTGAGTTCTGGTATACTGCATCCATTTCGTCTCGTGATAGCTTCCCTAAAAATTTTAATTTATTTAGGTCTGAAGCATAATCAGCAATAAAAGAATCATCTGCCTCTCCAACTATATGCAGTTCTCCCTCTATTTTTGATTTAAGAAAATTATCAATAATCCATTTTACGCGCTTCCGTTTATCTTCAATCTGCAAGGATGCAGTTAAAAATACCATTTTCTTTCTATTAAGAATTTGGGAAATATGATGAATGTGTATGGGGGGAGGTACAAAATAAGAATTGACACCGCTTTTTTTTAATTCTTCAGCTAAGATATCAGTATGGCAAAGTACACCTGTTGAATGCTTATAAGCATACCAATCAGTAAAGTACCAGCCTATTACTTCTATTAAATGATTGAGCAGATTTTTGAAGCTGCCATTTTTAAAATCAGCACTTAGGTAGTAAGAATGAATATAATTTTTAAACGTGCTTGGATAAGTACTGGCCTTTATAAACTGAGGGACTTTAAGTTTTGCATCAATCAAATTACTTTGGTTGAACAAATAGAAATCTGGGATTATTCCTTGTGACTTTAGATATTTGTCTAGTATAGAGGCGAAAGAATATCTTTTATTATAAAAACGTTTCAAGTGAAACAAAACTTTGGAAAGAAAGTCGCATTTTCTATCTATGTCAAAAGATATAGTTCTAAAGGGTAAATTTGGATTTGTAGAAATGCATTTGGAATGAACCAATACGACATTGTAACCACTGTTATACAATGCTTCTGCCACTTCAAGGTTCCAGGCAGCCATACCATTTGTGTTGTATAAATACCCGACAACAATGGTCTTACTATTGGCCATAGATTAAAAAGATGTTTAATTTGCTTTGATAAAGTAACAATAAAATAATATTCTAATCAACTTACAAGTTAAATGAATTATTATAATTTGGTTAATGAGAAGTATTAAATTCCGGTAAGAGTTTTTTAATCTGTTTAGAAAACATATTATGATCAAATACTGTACTCCTTTCTTTACAATACTGTTTATAAAACAAAAGGTTGTCTTTATCCATAATTCTATTTAAACAATCCTGGAATGATTTTTTATTATCTTGTTGGAAAATTAAATTATAATTCTTTATAATTTCGTCCGAAGGGCTAATATCTGGTGCTATTACTACCATTCCTCTAGACATTCCTTCAACCTGCACATATCCCCAATCATCAAAGGAGGAACAAAAGATTAATATGTCACATTGATCCATGATTTCAACAAGATTTTTGCGGTCAAGTAACCCATGAAACGTAGTACTCAGACCTAAGGAGTTAGTTTTATCTTTTAGGTAGGTATATTTTCCAATGAAATGGATTTCCAACTGGTCTTTTTTATCAAAACTACCTAGCATATCCACTCCCCATTCTATTCGCTTCTGGGGATTCTCCAGGTTAACTGCAATAAAAAGAACTTTTACCTTGCCATTTGGAATTTTTATTTTTTTTTCATAATCAATATTTAAGGGAGGATAAAGTAAATGCGCATTGATATTTTTACTCTTTAATAAGTTTGTCAGCCTTTCGCTTACTGCAATTACAGCATTGGCCAATTTATAAGCTTTCCAGTCTTTTCGATACCATAAAACGGCATTTACTAGTGAGGTTAACGTACTGATATTAAAGAAAGAGGGCGTTTGTCTTAATGCTTTGAGGATATAGCCTTTTAAAGTTGTTGGGTAAGCCCAGGAAACAATAAATTGTGGCGTAATACACCTTGTGTCAAATAAATCTGATTGATTAAGAAGGAATAGCGTTGGATTATAACCAGTATTCCTTAGTTGCTTTTCAATTTCTGATGTTAAGCCTTGGGAGATTCCCAAGATTTTAACGCGAATGTAATTTGAGATTTTATTAAGTAAGGTTGTATTAAATGAATTCGTTTTAAACCTGAAAAAAAAAGTTTTAAATGGATATACAGTATTTTTTAAATCAGGCCTCTGTTCATCGTCAATGACCAATATAACTTCATAACCAGCATAGTGTAGGGCATGCGCAGTTTCGATGCACCATGTTGCCATACCGTTATGATTATATAATAAACCTATTGCGATCATGCTATAATTCTATCAAAATCTAGTTTAGTTAAATCTATTCGATATGATTTATAAAATTGTAAAGATTTTTCTGAACATTTATTTTATTGTAAACATTCGATACAAGTTCATTACCTTTTGATATATAATATTTTTTATTTGTAACATCAGAATGAATTTCTTTTATGTAATTGGCTAATCCTAATACATCATCTTTCTCATAACAAAAACCGATCTTATTTTCTTTGATGTATAGATTACATGCTGAATATTCTGGACCTACTGATAAGATTGGATTGCCGATGTTAAGATAATCTGTAATTTTTGTCTGAACAGATGATTTGCTGAATGAGGCATGTTCATTTGAAAATGAGGAACAAACTAAAAGTAGGTCATAAGGATCCAAGGCCATTTGCAGATCGTCATAAGCTACTTTCCCCATATAATTTATCTCATATTTTTGAAATATTTCTTTATTATTTTCATAAAACAGAGTTTGGCCATACATATTTAATGTAGCGTCTATTCCTTGACTTCGTAGTTCCTTACATGCATTTCCTACCAATTCAAAAGCATCAACATGCATAGGCCATAGTGAACCCGCATATGCTATTCTTATCTTGTCTTCATGATAAGGTAAAGGACTTTTTAACTTAGTTCTTGCAACTACAGGGTTATGTGCAATAATTGTATTTTTTTTAATACCATACCTTTTCTCCAATTCTGTTGTCAGGTACTTACTTATCATTATCCAGGCTGAAGAATTAATAAGCAATTTTTTTATACTTTTTTGTAGGTCGCCCTTCCACCATAATGTATTCCGGTTGTTAAACCAGTCGTCCATAAAGTAAACTATCAAGGGACAATTAAACTCACTATGAAGTTTTTCTGTCATTATCAGTCCTTCAACGCCATTCGCACAAACAATTATTACTTCCGGATCAAAATTTTTGATTTTATTAACTAAAACCTTACCCGGACTTAACAAAGAAAGATTGAAATAATTAACAAATGGATTAATATAAGGGCCTAGCCTATTTTTCTGTTGTTTTATTGGCATTTTCCTGAAAGAAAGCATCTCTATATTTTCAATGCTGTTATCACCCCAGGATTTTATGTCTTCTTCTGAACAGAGAACACAAAATTTGTCTTTAGGATAACCATCAAAAAGATTAAACAAGGTTTGGGAAATCCCACCTCCGTTTTTTGCCAGGGGTGCTTCCGAAATAAGCAATAGTCGTTTTAAATCAGGCATTTGCAACGGAATTGATCATGTTCCTGTAATCCTTTTTTAATGCAGTCCAACTGAAATTTAACTGTATATATTTACTTCTTTCAAATGCCATATCAACTGAAAATGCATTCATGTCACTTAAAACTCCCAATAATAATCCACTTAAACTAGACTTGATAGAGAAATCAGCAAAATAACCGAATTTTTTCAGCACATCTCTGCTTACAGGGTAGTCGTGAGACAGAACAGGCAATCCAAAAGATAAAGCTTCTAACATAACTCTTGGTAATCCTTCTGAAAGTGAAGGAAGTATAAAAACATCTGAAGCGGTATAGTATTCTTCCAAAGCATCCTTTGCAAGAGTTAAAGCTGAAAATCTTGATCCCATAAGTTCATTTCCATGTCTAATTATAGCATCTGATTCTTCATTTTGCTGCCCTAAAACAACGAGCGTAATATTATTGCTTTTTATAGCTGCAACCTCATCAATAAGGTAGGTGATTCTTTTATGAGAATCGTTAATTGCGGCAACACAAAGTACCACTGTTCCCTTCAGACCCAATTTATTTTTGATCTCTGATTTTATAAAAGCTCTTTCTTCTAAAGATTTTGCAGGGGGAGAAATGGCATATGGCAAAACAAAATGTTTTGAAGAGTCCTCACCTGCATCTAACGCCTGTTTCTTATAAAAGGGAAGTAATTGTTGAACATAATCACATCTTGTAAAAGGCGGCCCATTTGGTGCCCCGTTAGAAAACAATAATTTATACTTGAGGCCTAAAAACTTACGGATATGCCAATAAAAAATTCCGGTATGGAAGTCACTGTATAGGATAACTTGGGGCTTTTGCAAGAGTAACATTGGTACGCTAGCCAAAGAAAAACTTAGTTGTTCTATCAAATAAGGTTCAACACCAAATAGTTTACCTAACATTTTCCCTATATTTGAAAACCTAGGAATATTTAAAATTTTTTTCTCTTTTACTGTATTATCTCCAGCACCTTTTAGTAAGTATATTTCTAATTCATCATCGTTTGACAACACTTCAAAGAGTTCTCTTGAAAATGTTTCATATCCTCTGTTAACAAGTCCAAGCCCTGAGCAGGAAATAAATACTGTTGTTTGTTTCAAAATAATTTCTTCATTACTAAAGGACCTATTTAATAAACTAAGTTTTAAATATATAAAGTTGACAATAGTAGTTGTAAAATCACTTTTGTTCCAATAGATTCTTTTCAAATTCATTAACCATTTTAATAGCCATAATTTTAGAAATAATAGGATTCATAATAATTGACCTGACCCATTCAATAACAGCACAAAGAGTAAAAATAACAAGGGTAGTAAATATTAAACCGGTGACTGTACCTAATTCAAATCTCAGAGAAAATTGATAGAA
>JANYCH010000166.1 GCA_025360395.1 Cytophagales bacterium
CCCACTAGGCGTGCTTACTTGTAATTTTGAAATTCTGGGAAGAGCCATTTTGTGTAATGGCAAACCAAGCTTAATTAAAAACTCCCAGGATTCGTTAGATATGTATTCACCACAAACTTTATGTTGTGGATAGATGTCCTTTTCAAACAAAATAACCTCTTTGCCTGCTTTGGCCAGTTGAATTGCAAGGGAAAGTCCTGCAAGTCCACCACCTACAATTGCGCAATCGTAAATTTGTTTGCCTGTATTAATCATTAATGGCCTAAAGACAATTCCATTGTAAAAACATTCCAATGTACAATTAATCAAAAACGGAACAAATTGTTTTGTACCTTTGTATCAATAGTTTCGGGCCATTGATCCAAATGTGTTTCCGTAGTTTTTAATTTAAATCATGCAAAGTCGCAGGCCAAAGCCAACAAAGGTTGGTGATAAAAAATCGAACCCCCGTTCTACATCCACACCAAAAGTGAAAAAAGAGTCAGAAAGAAAAGACTCATTTTCTTATTTAAGGAAAACTAATGAGAAGATTGAAGGAAATAAATTCTCAGGGAGGGATGAAAAAAGTCCTTTCAAAAAGTCTTTCGGTAAAAAAAGTGAAGATGTTATGGGCAAAGCCAATAAATTCTCTTCAGAGAAAGAAGGAAAGAAATTTGCTGCTCCAAGCGGAATTGATAAATTCAGGAAGACTAAAGATACTGAAGGTGGTTTTACAAAGGCTTCTGCTACCAAAGGTTTTAAAAAACCTGCGACTGGAAGAAATTACGAAGAATTTAAAGAAAGCAGAAGTCAAAGTGAAAGCAAGTCTTTTGCTGACCCTAACAAAAGTGCCCCTAAACTGCGCAGTACCGGAAAAGGAAAGAAAATGCCGGAAATGTCAGATGAATCTAATGGCATTCGTCTGAATAGGTTTATTTCAAATTCAGGTGTTTGTGCCAGGAGAGAAGCTGATAAACTTATTGAGGCTGGAGAAATTTATGTAAACGGAAAGGTTACATCAGACTTCTCTTACCGCGTAATGCCTGATGATACCGTTCGTTATGGCAGCAAAGTGCTTAAAAGAGAAAAGCATGTCTATTTATTACTGAATAAACCAAAAGATTACCTCACTACAACAGATGATCCTGAAGGAAGAAAATCTGTGATGGATCTTGTAAGAGATGCTTCAGATGCCAGGTTATATCCTGTTGGAAGATTGGACAGGAACACTACTGGTTTGATTTTGCTAACCAATGACGGAGATCTGGCTGAAAAATTAATGCACCCGTCCTACAAGGCCAAAAAAATATACCAGGTAGATTTAGATAAACCTTTTACTGATGTTGATCTTCAAAAAGTGCGCTCAGGAATTGTTCTGGAAGACGGACCTATCAGAGCAGATGATATAGAAATCGTTTCACCAGATAGGAAGTGCGTGGGAATAGAAATCCATTCAGGAAGAAACCGCATTGTAAGAAGAATATTTGAAAGCCTTGATTATAAAATTGAAAGGTTAGATAGGGTTATGTATGCTGGCTTAACTAAAAAGGACCTGCCAAGAGGTACCTGGCGTTTCCTCACACCATTGGAAATTAATACAATAAAACATATCCAGAAGTAACCGAAGGTTACTTCTTTTTCATTTGCTGTCTGATGTAGTCAGCAATAAGTTCTGGCTCATCATTTTTAAACCATTGTATTTCAGGGTCTTTCCTAAACCAGGTAAGTTGCCTTTTTGCATATCTTCTTGTATTTCTTTTGATTAATTCTACTGCTTCTTCAAAAGAATATTTATCATCCAGATACTCAAATAGCTCTTTATAGCCTACAGTTTGCAATGCATTGTTGGTTTTAAAAGGAACCAGGGATTTTACTTCCTCCAGCAAGCCTTCAGAAATCATTGCGTCAACTCTGTTATTTATCCTTGTATATAATTCTAACCTTTCAATATTAATCCCAACTTTAATAGTTTCAAACGAACGCAACTTGGGTCCCATAATTCTAAATGATGAAAATGGGATTCCCGTGCTTCGGAACACTTCAATTGCCCTGATGAGCCTTTGTGGGTTTAACTTGTCAATTTTTTCCAGGTATGTAGGGTCACACTTATTTAATTCTTCCTGTAGATAACCAATACCAAGGTTTTTATATTCTTCATTTAATTCATGTCTTATATCCTCATCAACATCTGGTAAGATATCAAAACCATTTGTTACAGCTTTTATGTAAAGCCCGGATCCGCCG
This sequence comes from Cytophagales bacterium, assembly GCA_025360395.1. Classification (GTDB taxonomy): domain Bacteria; phylum Bacteroidota; class Bacteroidia; order Cytophagales; family UBA9547; genus UBA9547. The sequence continues at coordinate 2,224 of JANYCH010000166.1, forward strand.
ACAAGAAATGCAATATTGTTTGTTTGGAAATATTCGTTTAAAAGTTCCAGTGATTCTCTTTCAAAATCACCTACAGAATATCTATCTGATATTGATAAATTGTTTATAAAATAATGCTTGACCTGACAAAGTTCTTTTGAAGAAGGTTTAGCTGTTCCGATATTAAGTTCTCGGTAAAACTGGCGGGAATCGGCAGAAATAATTTCCGAAGAGAAAATTGTTGCTAACTGAACAGAGATGTTTGTTTTGCCAACAGCAGTGGGACCTAGGACCGAGATTAAAAAACGCTTGTGCACTTTATTTTTAAGGATAATGTAAAATTACCAATTACGATTGGCTAATTAATAAACGACCTGCTATATTTACAACTTCCTTTTGGATCATTCTTGAATGCTTAGACGTATTTTTATACTCTTATTTTTAGCATTGTTAGGCTTTATTTCCAAAGCCCAGCTTCCGGACCCTGTGTCCCGGATCAAGGTTATGTTCCTGTATAATTTTACAAAATACATAGAGTGGCCTCAGGATTATAAACAAGGCGATTTTGTAATTGGTGTTTTAGGGGGTGCTTCAGAAAGCCTTAAGAAAGAACTCGAAAAACTGGCTTCCACCAAAAAGGCAGGTATACAAACTATAGTTGTAAAGAATTTTAATTCTGTCGCCGACATAGAGAAATGTCATCTTTTATTTATTCCCGAGTCTAAAAGCAACCTTTTAGATGAAGCTACTGCCAAATGTAAAAAGAATAGTACCCTTATTGTTACTGAAAAAGATGGCCTTGCCAAAAAAGGTTCAGCTATCAACTTCGTAGTAAAGGACAATAAACAGAATTTTGAACTAAATAAAGGAAATATAGAACGTTATAATTTAAATGTAAGTACCAACTTACTCAGCCTGGCTATTCAGGTGAACTAATGCTTAGATTATTTTTATATATCGCCCTCATTTTTATAGGTTTTAATACCTTGAATGCGCAAAATTGCGAAAAAGTCAATGATGCAATAAAGGCTTTTCAGGCTAAAGATCTTGAAGGTGCCAAAAAAGGTATTGACAATGCATCTTCGGATCCTACATGTGCCGCAGAACCAAGTACATGGTACTACAAAGCATTTATTTGTAAAGACTATTACAGAACCAAAGAAAGCACTGTAAAAGATGCGAAATCCAGGACTATGGCCATAGATGCTGCAAAGAAAAACCTTGAAATTGACCCGAAAAACAAATACGCTGAAGAGTGTAAGAAAATTATTGGCTTTCTTGCAGTTTCCTATTATAATGATGCAGCCAAGGATTTGAATGATCAGAAATATTCATCTTCCTACGCAAATTATACGCAATATTTAAACAACTTAAAAATATCATCTCCTTTAAAAATAGATACTACAGCTATATTTTACACAGGATATTCAGCCTATATGGCCAAGAATAATGCTTCCGCCATTCAATATTTAACAAATGCATTACAATTAAAATACAAGGACCCGAATCTGTATTTCTATCTCGGTAAAATTTATTGGGCCCAGGGTGAGAAAGATAAAAGCTATGAAGTGCTGAACAATGGTTTGAAATTGTATCCCGACAACAAGGAGATCCTTCTTACAATGGTGAATTTTTACATTGAAGATGGAAAATTAAAAGATCTGGAAACAGCTTTAGATAAAGCGATACAACTTGATCCTAAAAACCTCGATTTGAAAGTTTCGCTGGCAGTTATCTGTGAGAAATTAATGGAAAATGATAAGTCTCAGGAGGCAAAATATTTCACTAAGTCAGAGAAGCTTTATAAACAAGTTGTAAAAGCAGATAGCAACGTCTTTACAGCAAATTACAACCTGGGAATTTTGTATTATAACAAAGCTGTTGCCATCATAAATGCTACAGATTTTGATGCGGACCTTCCGGAAGTTAATAAAATTCAGGATGAATGCGTTATTATTTTTAAACAGGCAGAACCTTATATGTTAAGGGCTTATAGACTTAAACCTACAAAAAAAGAAGTATTAGAAGCCCTTGCAGGTATATATTTTGCCTTAGGTGAAATAGAAAAATCTAATAAATACAAGAAGCTTTCCGAAGCTGTCAAATAAAGTTCTGTTCTGTCCTTTACCACTCGTATAATCTATGGATCAGGTAGCTTCTCCAATAAAACTAAAATTTAGTATCGGGAGAAAAATTGGTATTGGATTCGGAATTCTTATCTTTCTTACCAATATCAATTTCATTGCTACATACATAACGCTTCATTACAGCAAAAAAATTAATGATAGTATTACGCAAGTTTACAATCCATCTGTAAATAACCTCGAAGACCTTAACTTACTTTTACTTAGGTCGAGGATGTATATTTCTAACTGGGTTTTTATCCAAAGCGACGAAAATAACCTTGATAAGAAACGTTTAAATACGCTTATTAAAACAGAATATCCTGAAGTAAAAGACAGAATTCAACAACTGGCTGTTCACTGGAATGCCACAGACAGGAGAGAAATAGATTCAATATTTGTAAATATTGAGCAACTATTTCAAATGCACAATCACGTAATTGAGATCCTTAACTCTTTTACAAGTTATGAAGATCCGTTGATCCTCTTTGAAGCCAGAAATATGGTGGAAGAAGGAGATATACATATCAAAACGGAGTATATCTTAGAGAAGCTCTCTAAAATTATTGACCAGCAAAACAAGAATACCAACAAAGTTAGTGGTAACATGAAAACCTCTTTCAGCGTCTTGCAAACTGTCGTAGTAGGATTTGGTTTGCTAATACTTTTTGGTGGAATATTAATTGCCTTTTTTACTGTCAGGACCATTGTAAGGCCAATCCATAGCCTGAAAGATGTAATTAACGTGATGGGAAAAGGTGTAATGCCTAATGAAAAATTAAAAGACAGGGAAGATGAAATTGGTGAAATGACCACTGCTTTGAATGGTTTGATCAAATCATTAAAGCAAACCATCGATTTTGCAAAGGATGTAGGTTCCCGGAAATACGATACTGCTTATTCTCCAATCAGTAATGAAGATGAATTAGGCCATGCCTTAATTCAAATGAGATACGACTTAAGGGAATACGGCGAGGGGATGGAACGCCTTGTTGAAGAAAGGACTGCTGAAGTAGTACGTCAGAAAGAAGAAATAGCTGGTCAAAATAAAAAGCTTGAAAAGTTATACAAACATGTTACCGACAGCATTCATTATGCTAAAAGAATACAAAACTCTATTTTACCACCATTAAGCCTTATTCAAAAGAGTCTTCCGGAAACGTTCATCTTATATAAACCTAAGGACATTGTAAGTGGCGATTTTTATTGGTTCGATCAGCACGGCGATGATATTATAATTGCATCTGTTGACTGTACCGGACACGGAGTCCCAGGGGCATTAATGTCAATGATTGGAAATAACATTCTGAATCAGGCAACAATTAAATTTGGAGCTGATAATGCGGCACTCTTGCTTGATGAATTAAATCAAGGTGTTGCACACGCATTGCGAATAGGGCAAGATTCCCAAAATGCCAAAGATGGAATGGATATTTCATTGTGCCGTATTAATTTCCAAAAGAACCTTCTTCAATTTTCAGGAGCGTTTAATCCGCTGTACCTCATAAGAAATGGTGAGTTAATTGAAATCAAGCCAGATAAATTTCCTATTGGATATTATGTTGAAGACCCTGATAAAAAATATCGGAACCATGATTTTGAAATAATCGAAAATGATATTTTTTACTTGTTTACAGACGGTTACGCTGACCAGTTTGGAGGCCCGCAAGGTAAAAAGTTCATGTACAGGCAATTCAAAGAATTAATAATGCGCATATACACCATGCCAATGGAAATGCAACGTGAAATTCTTGAAAACACTATTGATGATTGGAAAAAAACAGCTGGTGTAGACCAACTTGACGATATTCAGGTTATCGGTGTAAGATTAAACAGTAATAAGGTATAAATATATTGTGTCTTATTGTTATTTTTGGAAGTTATAATTAGTTTCGGTTACAACCGCAGAGCTGCATGATTGATTACTTGTCTATTTATGAGAAGATGCATGATAACAACATCATGCTCACCTTCAAAGGCGAAGTAACATTCGACCTGATCAATTCCATGCTAAAGATTATTGAGTCTAGGCTTGATATGATAGAAGGAGATCTTAAAACCAGGAAAAAGGTTTATAACGTATTGGTTGAATGCCTACAAAATCTTGTACATCATATTGATACATTAGACCCTGGGGAAGAAACCAGTCCTTATCATAGCAAAACAGCATTGCTCATGATTACAACAAGCACTGACGGTTATCATGTAGTGACAGGGAACTACATTTTAAATGATAAAATAGAAAAATTAAAAAATTGGCTTGATGAAATCAATTCAGTTTCTGCTGATGAATTAAGAGACTTATATAAAAGAATCTTAAATAATGAACAGTTTTCAGAAAAGGGCACTGCTGGTTTAGGTTTTATTGACATAGCGCGTAAATCCGGTCAAAAATTGATTTATGCTTTTCAGCCAGTAAACGACCGTTACTCTTTTTTTAGTTTTCAAATCACCATTCCTAAGAATTATCAATTAGCCTCGAGCAAATAACAGCATGGAATCATTGGTATTACAGCCCACTGCTCATACGCCTTCAGTAAGCTTAAATTCTGAATCCGGAGTTTTTGAATTTAAAGGTAGATCTACCCCCGAGAATTCTGTGGATTATTATGATCCTATATTTAAATGGCTTGATCAATATGTTTCAAGTCCTTCACCTAAAACTGTTGTAAAGCTTCAGTTTGAATATTTCAATACAAGTTCTTCTAAATGCATTTTGGATGTATTGAAAAAATTTGTCAAGCTCCATAATTCTGGCAGTGAAGTAAAAATTCAGTGGTATTATGAAGCAGAAGACGATGACATGAAAGAGGCTGGTGAAGATTACAGCGATATTTTAGAAATTCCATTTGAAATTCAGGAGATTCCATAATGAGCTCTAATAAAGAGAATCTCTTCAGAAGCGAAGCGCAAATACTAGAATCAAGCAAAAATTTTCTTAATAAAGAAAATACTACGTTTGAGGAGTATAAAGATTCCTTTAAAGAACTTTGTTTTAATTATTCTGAGTTGCTTGATCAGACCAAGCTTATTACCAGGGTTAGTGACAAATTACAAAATAAGCTTAATAGTGCTTACGAGTCTCTGGAAACAAAAAATATTGAACTGCAAAGCACAATAGATGAACTTACCAAGGCCAGAGTTGGCAGAAAAGCCCAAACCATCATTCTCTTTTTAGGGCTTTCTCTTTTTATACTGGAAGAAATAGTTTTAGAGCCTTTTATTGATAATTATTCAACAAATATTTGGCTTAGCCTGAGTATTAAACTGATAATAGCTTTGCTTTTAAAACCTTTAGAATCTTTTGTGGAAGGATTTCTTTTGAAAGCTGCCAAAAAAGCCGAAACCGGTGTGATCAATTCACCTGTTACTGCTGTTTAGCTTCTTTCCAATCCAGGGTATTTATCAGGTGTATAACTTCTTTTTTCATGTATTCTATGGCAGGTGCCAAAGAATCTATTTTAGTGCTTTTAAAATATACCGCACCCCTTATAAAGTTTCGGCTGCTATCTGTAACATAAAATTGAAAAGGACTTGGTACATCGCCTGCTAGCTCAATTATTATCGCCGATTTACCAGTAGGAGTTTTTATAATATTTTCCTCAATAGAATATGCCTTTACCTGGTGTTTGTTAGCCAATTTATATGAATCCTCAATTAATTCTTCCAAACGCTTTGTATCCTTTTTTGAAAACAAAGGTTTATAAGTAAGTTGAATATCAGCATCAAAAGAAGGATAGTAAACATTGATCCAATGCGGTTCAGCTATAGAGGATATATCTTTTTTTATAACGGCATATTTTGAATACTCAAAGACATAAGGGTGGGTCTCTTCCAGCTGTTTATAAGAGGGCAAGGGAAGGTCTAATCTGTTGTAACCTTTTGGTTTTGGAACGTAATCCTTGGTACAGGATATAAGAAAAAATGAAATAAGGAAAGAAACTGGAAATATGAATCTAGGCATTTTTAACGTTTACGGCAAGGAGATAATCCTTGCCGTAAAGATAATGATTTAGTTAAAAAGGAAGGTCGTCCATTTCGTTTGCAGCTATTCCCTGAGGAATTGCATTTTCAGACATACGGGAATAAGATGAGGTAGAACTGCCGGATTCACCGTTTTCATTACCTCCACTATTGTTAGATCCTAACATAGTAAAATTGTTAGCCCTGATTTTGGTAGCATATTTTTTTACACCATTGTCTTCCCAACTATCCGTTTTAAGGCTCCCTTCTATATAGACTAATTTTCCTTTTTTTAAGTATTGCTCAGCTATTTTTGCTAATTCTCCCCACACTTCTATGTTATGCCATTCGGTTTGGTCTACTTTATTGCCAGCTTTGTCTTTGTAAGATTCAGTTGTTGCAAGTGAAAATTTTGCTACCGATGCACCTTTGTCAAAGTGCTTAACTTCAGGATCTTTGCCTAAGTGGCCTACTAAAATTACTTTGTTTACACTACCAGCCATTACTTTAATATTTAGGGTTTAAACTACAAATGTATAAAAAAATCTATTTGTTAATATATTTCAAAAGTAACACCGGTTTAGCTAGGTTTTCAACTTCTTCTGGAGAATAAAATTTTAACTTTAAGTTTTCAACTTCTGTCCTTTTTAGATTGCAAACAAAAAACTTTGCTAATATTTTTTGATGTGTTAGAATGTGAATATAAGTTTCTGATAATTGAGTAAAATATATTGGATCGGTAAAATGGGAAGCTAATTCTGATTTTAATTCATCTGGCTCAAGGATCTTGTCTTTTTCAACCAGGTAATATTCAAACAATCCCGACCAGATATCTTTGTCAAATCTTTGTTTTAGCGCCTGATCATTCCCGTCTTTAAATATAACATAATTAAAAAACCTTTGCTTTATTTTTACCTTGTTAATCTTAACCGGCAACTGGGAAACTATACCATTCTTAAAAGCAAAGCAGGTTTCGTTAAAGATACAATTTGAACAATCAGGTTTTCCGGGAATGCAGAATAATGCACCAAACTCCATAATGGCCTGATTAAAAATTGCAGGATTATCTACTGGTATAAGCTTTTCAGCAATGTTTTCGATTTTTTTTAATGTAGAAGGCAAAGAAATATCATCTGAAATGCCAAAAATCCGTGTCAGTACTCTGTAAACATTTCCGTCAACAACCGGAGTTTTCTCTCCAAAAGCAAAAGAAGCAATGGCAGCGGCGGTGTACCTACCTACACCTTTTAATTTCAGTAAACCAATGAAAGATGAGGGGAATTCTCCAGAATATTCCTCCATAATTTGTTTCGAAGCAAAATGCATGTTCCTGGCTCTTGAATAATACCCTAAACCCTGCCAGTGCCTTAAGATTACATCGGTAGAGGCAGATGCGAAATCCTGAACTGTAGGGAAATGATTTACGAACCTTTCATAATATGGAAGTCCTTGTTGCACACGAGTCTGCTGCATGATAATTTCAGAAATCCATATTTTATAAGGATCAGAAGTATGTCTCCATGGAAGGTCGCGCTTGTTTATATAGTACCAGTTAATGAGTTTATCGGCTAAACCAGGCAAATATTGCATTCAATTGATAATTAAAAAGTTAAATCATTCAACAAATAACTGAAACTCATTTTTTAATTAGAAAAATCGCTTTAAATTTGCGACCCTGTTTCGTAAATAGCTAATAATCTTTGTTTTAACATAAATTTCAAGAAGGTGACAAAAGCAGACGTAATTTCTAAGATCTCAGAGCAAACTGGAATTGACAAGAACGATGTTTCAGCAGCAGTTGAGGCATTTTTTACTGTAGTAAAAGAATCAATGGAAGAAGGTGATAACATCTATATCCGTGGTTTTGGTAGTTTTATTAACAAGAAAAGGGCTCAAAAGGTAGCCAGAAATATCTCCAAAAATACTGCTATTGTAATTGAAGAACATTATGTTCCTCATTTTAAACCTTCAAAAGAGTTTGTAGCAGTTATTAAAAAAAGTAAAAAAATCAAAGATTAAGTATTTGGGTCAAAGTAACAGATGAACAGGCAACAACTTATTATTGTATTTGCATCCGTTGCTTTGGTTTTAACCCTTTTTTCTTTGCCAAAGGTTTTATTAAACAAAGAAGAAAAAGAACTTGAAAATTCTGCAACTCTTGAAAAAGAACAACCCAATACTCCTAAGAAAGGACATGGCATTGTTTCATTTTCCTCTTCAGATAAGTTTAGGGCTGAAAAATTTAAAAAAAAGTTATTAACTGCCGAATTTTCTAATTCCATTATTTTATTAGATTCTTTGGCATCTGTTTACAACAATAAAGGGCTTTACGATAGTACTGCTTTTTATTACGAGAAGACTCTTTTAAAATATAATAATGTTGCTGGTTTTGTAGCAATTGGCGACGCTACTTATAAAGCTTATTATTTTGCTACTGACGATGAGGTTGCAGCAGAGTGGGCTTTGAAAACCCAGCAATATTATCAAAAAGTGCTGGATAAGGATCCTTCCATGCTGGATGTGAAAGCCAGAATGGCCATGACTTATACAAAAGGGAAGAACCCAATGAAAGCGGTACTTACTTTAAGGGAAGTTTTGGAAAAAGATCCTGAAAACGAACAGGCTTTGTTAAATATCGGATTACTTTCGGTTCAATCTGGTCAATTTGAAAAGGCCATTGAAAGGTTTAAAAAATTGTTAACCCTCAATAAAAGCAATTGGCTGGGAACATTTTATTTAGGGATTGCTTACAATGAAACAGGCAAAAAAGAATTGGCAAAAGAATGCTTTGCCAAAGTAATTGCCAACGAAAAAGAAGTGCAGATTAAAGAGGCTGCAGAACAATATTTAAAACAATTATCAATTAACCCTTAAAAATTTTAAAATTATGCCTTGCGGTAAAAAAAGGAAAAGACACAAAATGGCTACCCATAAAAGGAAGAAAAGACTAAGAAAAAACAGGCATAAAAAGAAATAGGCTATAGTGCCCATTTCCTTCGCCCGACTTGATAACAGGTCGGGCTTTACTTGTTTAATCTTTACTTTATAAAACTCTAAAAGTGGCTAATGAACTATTTATCAATTCATCTGCAAAAGAAGATAGAATTGCACTTGTCCAGGATAAGAGGTTAGTCGAGTTTAATGTAGAAAGCAAAGGCAATAATTTTACGGTCGGGGATATTTACCTTGGAACTATCAAAAAGGTAATTCCAGGCCTGAATGCTGCTTTTGTGGAACTAGGTTATGAAAAAGACGCCTTTTTACACTATTTGGATTTAGGTCCGAATATTCGTTCGCTTATGAAATATGTGAAAGCAGTTCAAAGCAATGATAAAACTATTAACAACAAATTAAATGGCTTTAAGCTTGAACCTGAAACTGATAAGACAGGTAAAATGGCACAGCTGTTCACAAAAAACAACCAGATATTAGTACAGGTTGTTAAAGAACCTATTTCTACCAAAGGTCCAAGACTTTCCTGTGAGCTTTCCCTTGCCGGAAGGTATATTGTATTGGTCCCTTTCTCTAAATCAGTAAGCATTTCTAAAAAAATCGCTGATAAAGAAGAAAGGAATAGACTTATTAAATTGATTACTTCAATTAAGCCGGAAAACTTTGGTGTCATAATCAGAACTGTTGCCCAAGGCAAAGAAGTTGCTGAGCTAGATAAAGACATGAAATCCCTTCTTAAAAAATGGGACGATGGTTTTAACGCACTAAAAACTGCAAAATCAACTGATTTGATTATTGGTGAAATAGGCAGGGCTTCTTCAATATTGAGAGACCTTTTGAATGAAAGCTTTGATAACATCACTGTTGATTCCAAAGAGTTGTATGAAGAGATCAAAGGGTATATCAAAACCATTGCTCCTGACAAGGAAAAGATCCTCAAACATTACACTGGTAAGACCAAAATTTTCGAACATTTTGGTTTTGAAAAGCAGCTTAAATCTTTATTTGGCACTACTGTTAGCTTGCCTAACGGTGGTTATTTAATCATTGAGCAGACTGAAGCTTTACATGTTGTAGACGTTAACAGCGGAAACAAAAGTACTCATGAGGAAAGCCAGGAAAGCACTGCGCTTTCAGTGAACCTTGATGCCTGTAAAGAGCTAGCAAGACAGTTTAGGTTAAGGGACCTTGGTGGAATTATTGTTGTCGATTTTATTGACATGAAGAACCCTGACCACAGGAACCAGCTATTTGAAAAAATGCGGGACGAAATGGTTTATGACCGTTCCAAATACACAATCCTTCCTTTAAGCAAGTTTGGTTTAATGCAGATTACCAGGCAAAGGGTAAGGCAGGCTGTACATGTTACGAATAAAGAAAATTGCCCTACTTGTAACGGTACTGGAAAAATTAGTTCTAGCATTGCAGTGACTGATATAATTGAGAACAATATCCATCATCTGATCACAAAGCAAAACGAGAAAAAAATTGTCATCACAATGCATCCTTTTGTATATTCTTACTATACCAAAGGTTTAATTTCAAAACAAATGCAGTGGTATTTAAAATACAAGAAATGGGTAACACTAATACCTGATACTACTCTTGCTATGATTGAATACAAATTTTTAAATGATTTAGGTGAAGAAATAGAATTAATGTAATGAAAAAAATTTTTTCAATTTTAACACTTACAAAAGGAGGCTTCGGTCTCCTTTTTGTTTTGGCGATCGGGATTTTAATTTCTGGTTGTGATAAAAATGATGGGGTAAGAAATGACACTACTTTCTTCAGCTTCTCATCAAAAAAGGATTGTGATGATATAGATATTTCTAAAATCAAGCAGGGAGTAAATATAAACCGTCTTGAGGATCAGATTATAAATTTTAAATCGCAGGATGACGCTTCAGAATTTCTAAGAAAATATCCATCCATAGCCAATCAGTTTTTAATGGAAGACAAATATCCTAAAGGTGTTGTGGCAAAGAACCTTTTTTTGCTTTCACAGGATACAGCAATAAAAGCGATGTACAACCAGGTAAAAGGAAAGTATGGTGATATAAAAGATATTGAATTGGAATTTAGTGATGCATTTGCCCACATACTTTATTATTACCCGGATTTTAAAATTCCTAAAATTTATACAATCATATCAGGATTGGGAATAGAAACTTTTGTTTCAGATAGTATTATAGTTTTGGGTCTGGATTATTTTATAGGACCCGAAGCTAAATACAAACCAAGAGATCCTAATGGTCAGATTTTTCCTGATTATATACTAAGACGATATCAGAAACCATTTATTGTTCCCGCTTGTATGCTTTATATTTCCAATAAGTATAACAAGGTAGACATGCTGGATAATACTTTACTGGCTGAAATGATATATTACGGAAAGGCTTACAAATTTGTCAAAACTATGATGCCTTGTATTGATGATACATTGATAATAGGTTATACCGGCGAACAAATGAAGAACACAAGGTCCCATGAAACTGTGATATGGGGTCACTTGATTGAACGAAAAGCTATTTATGAAACCAGTCATTTTATCAAAACCAAATACACAGGAGAAAGGCCTTATACTGCCGAAATCGGTCCTAAATGTCCAGGAAAAATTGGAACCTGGCTTGGGTGGAGAATTGTTGATAAATATATGCTTTCACATCCGGATTCAAGTTTTCAGCAGATTATGAAAACAACAAATTCAAAGAAGCTTTTTATAGAATCTAAATATAAACCCGAAGATGCAAAATAGAGCGGCATAACTTTATTACTTTAGTGAAAAATCCTGAAATTATGAAAAGGAATATTCTATTGGTTTTAATATTAGTTGTGTCCCAGATCTGTTGTGCTCAAATGCTGAAATTTATGGTTAAAGACACTAAAACAGATCAGCCTATAGAGGGCGTTGAGGTTTTTTCTCATGAAGCCCACGATAAAATCGCTTACACATCCAAAAAAGGATATGTAAAATTTGATGTTCGCAAAACAGATACACTGGTGTTTTTCAAAAAGAACTTTACACCTTTTTATTTACAGATTGACCATAAAAATTTTGATACTATTAACCAAGTCATTCATTTAAAAATGAAAAAGGACAAAAAAACGGTAGAAAACAGATTGCCAACGAAATTCAATCAGTTGAATACGAGCAACTATGATTTTACTCACGATTCCACTATCAACAATGAAATAAAAATAACCAGATATGAGGTTCCGGACAATGACCCGGTAAAAGACAGGTCATTTCATTTTGTGGAAATTAAGCTGGATGAAAAAGTCAATAAAAAATCGTCATATACAAGAAGATAGCCTGCTTTCAGGCTATCTTCTTGTATATTTTAATGGTGGTGCCCACCTACACCATGTACATGTCCATGAGAAATCTCTTCAGCTGTAGCATTTCTGACATCCACTATTTTTCCACTAAAAAGTAATTTTTCTCCAGCTAAGGGATGATTAAAGTCCATCAAGACATTTTCATCATCAAATTCTAAAACAGTTCCATAAAAACGGTTTCCCTGATTGTCCTGCATAGGCAATTCAGCACCTTCAACCATTTCATCTTCAGGCATTTCTCCAAAAGCACCTCTCGGGATGGAAACAACATTTTCTTCTACCACTGAACCATAAGCCTGATCTGCTTCAAGTTCAAAATTGAAAGTATCACCTACATTCAAGCCGTTAAGGTTATTATCGAAAGCTTCTAAAGTATGGCCATTCCCATGTATAAAAGCAAAAGGATCCTCTACAGTGGCAGAATCAACTACTTCACCAGACTCAATTTTTAATTCGTAGCTTACAAGGACTACTTTATCTTTAGCGATTTGCATTTACTAAAATTTTAATTTATTTCGTTTTAAACAAAGGTAAATGTACTTTTAAGGCTTTCCTAGTAGAAAATATCCAAAAATGTTATGTTAAAGAAATTTTTAAAATGGATTGGCATTTCAATCTTAACACTGATTGTTGGGACGAATTTATATGCTATTATTTCGGGTAAAACTTATTTTTACAAAGCTTTAAGGTATAACCTTGCTGATGTAGACGACTACAAGATATTCAGTAACAGGACAATCAGCAAAAGTACCATACCTCAATTATGGCCGGAATCCAAACAATTAAATCAAATTCCTTTATCTGTTGAATTAAATTCTACTTTAGATAAATATAAAACTTTTGCTTTTCTGGTAATAAAAAATGATTCAGTCGTTTATGAAGAATATCACGATGGTTATGATAATAAGTCATACTCTAATTCTTTTAGTATTGCCAAATCTATTGTAAGTATTTTAATAGGGGTAGCGCTTAAAG